>CAYVXC010000007.1:0-17761 GCA_964454925.1 uncultured Bacteroides sp. | reverse complement strand
TAATGCCGTCGAACACGAGATCGGTTGATGACTCACCGAAACCGGCCGAAGCATATACATATCCCGCCATGCATCTTGCCGACTGCTGAAGAACGAGTTCCTTAAGATACTCATACTTACCGATAAGCGCATCGGAAGCGCTGAGGTTCAGAATTACATCTGCGCCGGCGAGAGCTGCCATTGAAGAAGGAGGAATAGCTGTCCACAAATCTTCACAAATTTCGGCACCCACATAAACGCCGCGGTGCTTCACAAGAAGACGGGTCGACATCAGCACTTTTTCTGAATCGTCCAAAGGCAAATAGACATCCTCTTGGGGCGCCGGTGCCCACCAACGTTTTTCGTAGAATTCGTTGTAATTCGGCAAGTAGGTTTTGGGGACGAACCCGAGAATCTTGCCTTGGAATATGAAAGCGGCTACATTATATAATGTATAGTTTACAACAAGCGGTAGGCCGACTACGAGGAGACAATCGAGAGAACTTGTCTTTTCGGCGAGTTCGGTCAATCCACGACGAGCAGATTTTATGAGTTCATCGTTGTGAAAAAGGTCGGCACAGGTATATCCTGTAAGGCACATCTCTGGAAAGACCATCACATCAACGCCTCTGGAATCGGCCAAAGCAGCCAATTCCACCAAAGATTGGACGTTTGCATTTACATTCGCTATGGTAACAGACGGAACACCGGCTGCGACTGTCAGAAAATCGGTCATTGAAATAGTTTTTAAATGGTATCTTTTAAATTCTTACGACGGAAAACGAATTCTCGACCGAGATATTTTTCACGGACAATTGGATTTTCCGCGAGTTCCTCGCTCGTGCCCTGAAACAAAATCTTGCCTTCAAAAAGGAGATAAGCACGATCGGTGATCGAGAGAGTTTCGTTCGCATTATGGTCGGTGATAAGGATTCCGATGTCGCGGTCTTTCAACTTATATATAACGCGCTGAATATCCTCGACTGCGAGAGGGTCAACCCCGGCGAAAGGCTCGTCAAGCATTATAAACTTGGGATCGATAGCAAGACAGCGCGCGATTTCAGTCCGACGACGTTCGCCACCTGACAGACGGTCACCATAGTTTTTTCGTATAGTCGACAAGTCGAAAGCATCAATCAGTTCTTCGAGTTTCTCTTTCTGGTATGCACGTGAACGACCGGTCATCTGAAGCACTGAACGAATGTTATCCTCGACTGTCATTTTACGGAATACCGAAGCTTCCTGGGGCAGATAGCCTACTCCGTTTTTTGCGCGCTTATAGACCGGATATTTGGTAATATCCTTGTCGTCAAGGAAAATTCGGCCGGAGTTTGGGGTAACAAGACCCGTGGTCATATAGAAAGTCGTGGTCTTTCCGGCACCGTTGGGACCGAGAAGTCCGACAACCTCGCCCTGTGTAACACTGATCGAAACATGATCGGCCACAGTTCTCCGGCCATATTTCTTTACCAGATTGTCGGTCCGCAAAACCATTTTTTTATCCGGATCTACATCGGAAACCTCAATCCCGGTTTCTCCGTCGGTTAAAACCTCTTCAGAGAATACGACATTATCGGTTTCTTCAACCGGCACTTCCAATCTGATTGTCTCGGCGCCTTCTGCCCTTTGTTCCAGGCTTCTATTTGTCATCAGTCCCACAGTGAGTTATTTTTTAAGACGACTTTCAATATAATCCGTGAGCAGTTTGATAGCCACGGTGTTGCTTCCGCCTTGGGGAAGGATAAGGTCAGCAAAACGCTTTGATGGCTCAATATATTGCTCATGCATCGGTTTCAGGACATCCTGATAACGGTCAATAACCATCTGAGGGGTTCGGCCACGCTGAATACAATCTCGCGAAATGACCCTGATGAGACGGTCGTCGGCATCGGCATCAACAAAAACCTTTACATCCATTTTGGCTCTCAACTCAGGCTGGCTCAAAACGAGAATGCCTTCGATAATCACGACCTCGCGCGGCTCGACATGAACGGTTTCGGGTTGGCGGGTACAAGTCAGATAGGAATAAGTAGGCATTTCAACGGGATGGCCGGCTTTGAGCTCGTCAAGATGACGTTCGAGTAAAGTCCATTCAATAGCCGCGGGTTCGTCAAAATTGATTTTTGACCTTTCTTCGGGTGGAATATGGCTCGAATCCTTGTAGTATGAATCCTGAGGAATAACGGCGACTTCTCCCGCCGGGAAAGAATTGATGATTTTATTAACTACGGTCGTTTTGCCCGAACCGGTGCCACCGGCGATGCCTATAACTATCATATAAGGGGATTTTGTATTGTTTCGCGCCACGAATTTAATAAATTTTTGTGGGATATTGAAGAAACCGCCTGAAATCTTTGTCGCGAAGAAACAAAAAGGAGTCAACGAAACCAATTATATATCTAATTCTTTGGCAGTTTGAAAAAAAATATCTAACTTTGCGGTCGATTTGGACCGAGGCCTCGGCTGAGATCCGATTTAACTTAATTAAATATACTCATTAACCCAACCAACAATGAAGTACGAAACCGTTTTCATTTTAACTCCCGTTTTGTCTGACGCCCAGATGAAGGAAGCGGTAGAAAAGTTCAGCAAGGTACTCACCGACAACGGTGCAACCATTGTGAACACCGAAGAGTGGGGTCTTCGCAAACTGGCCTACCCCATTGCCAAAAAGTCTACCGGCTATTACACTCTCGTTGAGTTCGACGGTGATCCCAAAATCATCAAAAAACTCGAAACCGCTTATCGCCGTGACGAACGCGTCATCCGCTTCCTCACTTTCCGTCTCGACAAATATGCTGCCGAGTACGCCGAAAAGCGTCGTAATCTCAAAGCCAACAAACCTGTTGAACAACCCGTAGAAAACAAGGAGGACTAAACCATGGCACAATCAGAAATCCGTTATCTCACTCCGATGTCTGTTGACGTCAAGAAGAAAAAATACTGTCGTTTCAAACGTAGCGGCATCAAATATATCGACTACAAAGACCCCGAATTCCTGAAACGTTTCCTTAACGAACAGGGTAAAATTCTTCCCCGCCGTATCACCGGAACCAGCCTGAAATTCCAGCGTCGTGTAGCACAGGCCGTTAAACGTGCCCGCCACCTGGCTCTTCTGCCCTACGTAACCGACTTGATGAAATAAACCTCAAAAGCTAAAGGAAAGTAATATGAAAATTATTCTTAAAGAAGACGTTCAGGGTCTTGGATACAAGGACGACGTCGTGGAAGTTAAAGACGGCTATGGCCGCAACTTCCTCATCCCTACCGGCAAAGCCGTCATCGCTACCCCTTCGGCTCTTAAGGTTCTCGCCGAAAATCTCCGTCAGCGTGCCCACAAAATCGCTAAAATCAAAGCTGATGCTGAAGCAGCCGCAGCCGCTCTTGCGGGCGTAGAACTGACAATCGGCGCAAAAGCTAGCGAAAACGGAACTATCTTTGGTTCAGTCAACGCAATTCAGCTTGCTGAAGCTCTCGAAAAGCTTGGCCACAATGTTGACCGCAAACTTATCGAAGTCGGCAATGTTAAGGAACTTGGCAAACACACAGCAACAGTTCGTCTGCACAAAGAAGTTGTTGTTGAACTTCCTTTCGAAGTTGTTGCTGAATAAATCAGCACACTCTATCATTTCATAAGTTAGAAGTCTTTTCAATTTAACAATTTTTAATGGGGCGGCCTTCAGAGTGATCTGCGGGCCGCTTTTTTGTGTGGTCTTGTTTCTTTGCATGGTCTCGAATGTCGCCTTCATCAAACTAAACGCGAAGAGGCGACGAATCATGCAGGATGTCCTTTGTCTTTATTTTCACTTAAATGAAACACTTTTTACATTTTATTGTTATATATGTAAAACATATTTGATTCAGTCTTGACATTGCAGATTCATCACTGAGACTCAACAAACGCTACAAATAACAATATACAAATAACTAACACAATTACATTACTATGAAAGCTCTAAATGTTAACAATTTAATGACCTCACGCTCATGGTGGGCCGTTCTTTTGGTCGGTATTCTTCTTGTACTCGGAGGTTTTGCTTATTGGCTTTGGCCGGTTGCCGGTTATGCAGTAGCATCTCAGATTTTCGGCTGGTTATTGATTCTGGCCGGTATCGTTCAACTTTGTGTTGCAGCCGGACCCGACCACGCTAAAGCCTGGGGCTGGTGGATCGTCGGCGGTGTTCTTGACATCTTTATCGGCTTCATGCTTGTCCGTTCGATACTTCTTAGTGAACTCGTCTTCCCCTATTTCCTTGCCTTCATCTTCATCTTCTGGGGACTCGAAGCCTTCTTCAGAATGGCTCAAGGCGGCAAACTCTGGTGGATCCGCCTCATCAACGGAATCCTGATGGTCATTATCGGCTACTTCTTTATGGAAGCAAGCTGGGTTAACAATATGATGATGGTTTCATTCCTGACTTCTATTGCCTTCATCTACTGGGGCTTTACCTTAGCAATGACAGCATACGAACTTCGTCCCCGCAAATAAACACTTAAATTAATACCGAAAAGCCATCCCGGTGTGAACAAGATTCACATCGGGATGGTTTTATTATAAGATTAAACTTTCCGAATCAAAATGAGTCTAATAGATACGGTGAAAAGTACTCATATATAAACCGAGGCTTCGCGCCACTAAACAATACTCTCTACCTACATTCAACTTTAAAACCATCACGTTATGAGAATCAGAACTTATCTCATTGGAATTCTAACACTGGGCGGAATTATCTCCGGAACAGGGATAAGTAACGCACAAGACTATGATGACATTTATTATAATCCGGCAAAAGAAAAAAAACAGCCCAAGAAAGAAGTAAAGGTCACAAAATCAACTACTACGACTAAAACAACCACGACATATACTCCTACGCCCGACTATCGCGCGGCCGACGAGTATCAATATTCTACTGGGTCAACCCGCGACATTGATGAATATAACCGCCATTCGCCGACAGCAACCACCAACAGCTATACCGTCGTTGGAGACACTGTTATTGACGGTGAAGAATTCACCTATACCCGCAGAATCGAGCGTTTTCATAATCCGGATGTAGTCGTCGATACAAACGACGATGACCTGATTGATTACTATTATTCAGCTCCGTCTTCGTCGACGTCGGTAAATATATATGTCGACACCAATCCATGGATCAGCCCTTATTACTGGAATTCACCTTATTATTCCTACGGGTATAATAACTGGACATGGGGCTGGGGTTGGAACGGCCCGTGGTATAACTACTGGGGACCGTCGTTCTCGTGGGGATGGAATGATCCGTGGTTCTCGTGGTCGTGGGGTCCGTCTTACGGCTGGAACTGGGGCTGGGGTGGCCCGGCTTATCCCGGTTACTATCCGCCGAATTTTGGTTGGGCCAACAACTGGCGTCCGACCGGAACCTCAACCGGCTCCTCGCGTCCCCATCCGTCAACATCACGGCCGGCGGCCGGAGGTGGAATTACTTCTACCGGTACAAACTATGGCGGTTCCCGACCGGGTACCACGGCCGGAACTTTAAGCGGAAGCGTGCCGTCGTCACGACCTGGCAATATGGGACGAGGCAGATACACCAATTCAGGGAACTCGGTAAATGCAACCGGTTCAACATCAATCAGACCGAGCGCATCTACCGTATCGGGAACGAGTCGTTGGCCGGCAAACATCAACACCCCGTCTACCAGCGTTTCAGGGTCGACAAGCCGTGGACGTGTCACCACGACTACTCCTTCAACAAGCACCACCCGTCAGCCCGAATCGAACACTCGAAATAATTCACGCACGAATTATAACAATAACAACAACAATAATTATAATAACAACAATAATTATAATAACAACCGAAGCACATACAGCCCCGCAAGCTCGTCGCGAAGCACTTATAACTCAAGTGGTTTTGGAGGTGGCGGAACACGTTCGAGCGGTGGTTCATCGGGTTCACGCGGACGTCGTTAAAAGCATCTATCTCAGATTTCTCTCTAAACTGAAATTCAACTATTGGAATAAAGATGAAAAAGTCTATTTTTGCCATAGCATGTGCTGCTTCGATAGCTCAGGTAGCATCTGCCCAAAGCGTAGTCGACGCCTTACAGGTAACTCAGTCTGATTTCAAAGGAACGGCCCGTTTCATGAGTATGGGCGGGGCTTTCACCGCTTTGGGCGGTGATCTGTCCGCGATTGGTCAAAATCCGGCCGGCATCGGAGTTTATCGCCGTAGCGAAATCGGTGCGACACTCGATATCGACATTCAAAAATCGAAAGCATATACCCAGGGGGTCACATCGACAAACAATCAGACGAAAGCATACTGCAATAACTTCGGCTACGTCGGCTCGGTTCTTCTCAACGGCGCGCTCAGAAATTTCAACTGGGCTGTAACCTACAACCGCCTTGCTTCGTTTGACCGCGTGACCGGCGGCTATGCAAAATCAGCCGGAACGTCATTGACCAACTATGTAGCGGCCTATACCAACGGCATTCCGGCAAAAGATATGGATTTCACCGACGAATACAATCCCTATGGAACGGGGATTGACTGGTTGTCAATCCTGTCATATTCGAGTTTCATGATCAATCCGACAGGTCCGGATACATATCAGGGTCTGTATTTCCCGGCCGCCAACGGTTACCCGGAAACCACGGCCGACTCGGAAATCTATGTTCATGAAAAGGGTCATGTCGACAATTATGAATTTACATTCGGCGGAAATTTCTCGGACATCATCTATTGGGGCGTCGGAATCGGCATTAATGATCTTCGTTATATCAGAGAGGTGAATTACAGCGAGAGCATGGCAAACGCAGAGGTTTATGACCCCGACACCAAAGGTACAGCAAACGGAGCGGCCGGATATTATCTCGATAACTATAAAGAAATTACCGGGACAGGATATAATTTCTCATTCGGTCTGATTGCAAAACCTATCCAGGAATTAAGAATAGGTGCGTCAATAGTTACCCAGACCTGGTACACTTTCGACCACAGTTATCAGGGTCGGACATCGTTCACCTACACTCCCGACTATGATCCTAATGCCCGGACTGAAGGTAATGATTACAGCGATGACGCCTATTTCAACTGGAGACTCAAATCACCGTGGAAATTTAATGTAGGAGCCGCGGCAGTCATCGGCTCATCGGCCATCATTTCGGTTGACTATGAACACAAAGCTTACAACGATATGTCGCTCAAATATGGCAACTATGACAACTATGGCTATCTGATGGGATATGTCGAAGCCGACCCCGTAAACGAAGATATCAAACGCATATCCCAGGCTTCGAACACAATTCGCGTCGGTGCTGAATATCGTCTCACACCTCAACTTAGTCTCCGCGCCGGTTACAATGTCGAAACTTCAAACATTAAGAACGAGTATAAAGACGGTTTCAAAGAAATCGCCACTTCGGGAACCGATCCTTCCTTCAGTCTCGATAAAACGACCCAGTACATTTCCGTTGGTCTTGGTTATCGTTTCGGCAACTGGTATATCGACGGAACTTATGTCCACAAGAACCGCCAGTCAACCCTCAAGCCCTATACATCTTGGGGAGGCAGCGAGAATATAGCCAAAGCAACCACACAATCGCCTGATTTCGCCGTTACAGACAATAACAACAGTCTGGTATTCTCGCTTGGCTTCAAGTTCTGATCAAGACTTACTTATCTCATAAAAATTCCATCTTCGACGAGATGGAATTTTTTTGTACACATAAAATCAAGAACCACTACTGAAGTTAGCTGATTTTTTGCTAAATTTGTACTTATGAATAACGACAAAGAAAGAATGGTCTCTCCTCTCGACGACCGTTTCCCGAAAGACCCGGCAATGTTAATGAGTTTTGTCAATATGAAACTCCGTGACGAATATCCCGCAGGGCTCGAATCTATGTGCGAAGATATGGATGTCAGCCCGGAAGCGATAAAATCCGTGTTAGCTTCAGCCGGCTTCGAGTACAGTAGCGAAAATAACCGTTTCTGGTAAGCAGCGGCCAAAGAAACATCATTTGAAATGAGTACAGACGAAACATTCCATCACCATTCATATCTGGACGAACTGAATTCCCAGCAACGCGATGCCGTGGAATACATTTCGGGGCCTGAACTGGTTATTGCCGGTGCGGGTTCGGGGAAAACACGCGTACTTACTTACAAAATCATGCATTTGATCGCCAACGGTTACGAACCGTGGCGAGTGCTGGCCCTGACATTCACCAACAAAGCCGCTCGCGAAATGCGCGAACGAATTACCAAACAAGTCGGTGAAAACTGTGCGCGTCGTATCTGGATGGGAACATTTCACTCAATCTTTGCCCGGATCTTAAGAAGTCACGCCGACCGAATCGGATTTCCGTCGAATTATACCATTTATGACGCCACCGATTCAAAAAATCTCATCAAGACAATCATCAAGGAAATGAAGCTTGATGAGAAGGTATACAAGCCCGGGACAGTGGCAAACGCCATATCATCGGCCAAAAATGCTCTGATGTCTCCAGAATTATATATGGGCGACCGTGATACTTACGAACACGACAAACGTTCGCAGAGACCGATGACCGGTCTGATATATCAGGCCTACCGCGACCGACTGAAAACGTCGGGGACAATGGACTTTGACGATCTATTGTACTACATGAACGTTCTTCTGCGGGACAACGAGGATATCAGACGCCACTATCAGGAATTTTTCAGATATGTTCTCGTCGATGAGTATCAGGATACAAACTTCGCTCAACATCTGATTGTCAGTCAACTCACTAAAGACACAGGCCATCTGTGCGTAGTCGGTGACGACGCACAAAGCATTTATTCGTTCCGCGGAGCTAATATCTCGAATATCCTGAACCTCAAGCGTTTCTATCCCGACCTAAAGATGTTCAAACTCGAACAGAACTATCGTTCGACCGAAAACATTATCAACGCCGCCGGATCTCTGATTGCAAAGAATGTCGAGCAGATTCCCAAAAATGTTTTTTCTAAAAACGGTGCCGGAAAACAGATCGAGGTCCTTCAATGCTTCAGTGACTTTGAAGAAGCCAGTCTGGTGGCCGCCCGCATTTCGAGTCTTAAAACCACGACAGGTGATTCTTTCGAAGACTTCGCTATACTCTACCGAACCAACGCCCAAAGCCGTATTCTTGAAGAATCTCTTAGACGACGGAATATACCATACAGGATTTACGGCGGGCTATCGTTCTTCCAGCGCAAAGAGGTTAAAGACGCCGTGTGCTATCTCAGACTCGCCCTTAATCCTCATGACGAGGAAGCGTTCAAAAGAGTCATCAATATTCCATCGCGTAAGCTCGGTGCCACCACTGTCACCAAGGTTATCGAGACGGCTTCAAAACACAACATAAGTCTCTATCACCTGGTTTCAAATCTTGACAAATATTCGTTGGATGTAAACGGCCCGACACGCAAGAGGCTTGAAGAATTTGCCGCCCTTATCACTAAAATAGGGAAACTTGCCGAAGAACTTGATGCGGCTGAAGTCATCAGACAAATCTATGTGCTCACCGGCCTCCCCGGACTATATCAAAGTGATACAACTCCGGAAAACATAGCCAAATATGAAAACCTTCTTGAGTTCATGAACTACGCGGCCGAATTCGTGCAATCAAGGCGAGAGGAAGGACGCGAAGAAGAAACCTCGCTTACGGAGTTCATGGCGGAAGTCTCGCTCGCGACAGATGCCGATGAGAAAGACAACGATAGCGAAGGCCAGGAAGCCGAACGTGTGACCCTAATGACCATCCACGCAGCAAAAGGACTTGAATTCGGCAATGTTTTTGTTGTCGGTGTTGAGGAAGATCTCCTTCCGTCCTCGATGGGAAACCAGACACCGGGCGAAATTGAAGAAGAACGCCGACTGTTATACGTCGCTATCACAAGAGCAAAGCGGTTCTGTATGCTGTCGTTCGCTTCTTCGCGTTTCAGGAACGGAGCCCCGGCTTCAACAAGACCGTCGCGTTTTCTGCTCGATATCGATCAACGTTACATCCGTCTCCAGTCGGG
This sequence comes from uncultured Bacteroides sp., assembly GCA_964454925.1. Classification (GTDB taxonomy): domain Bacteria; phylum Bacteroidota; class Bacteroidia; order Bacteroidales; family Muribaculaceae; genus CAG-873. The sequence continues at coordinate 7,766 of CAYVXC010000007.1, read as the reverse complement.
TACACGGATTGCTGATGCCGGTCTGGTGTCACGCTCAGTACCTCAGTTCAGGAAACCTTCAACAACTGAAAGAAGCTATCAACCGACCTCTCCAAAACGAAACGAACCAGAAAAGTCGATTCCGCACGCACCTCAACGTCGAGCCGCTACGCTCAATATCGGGAATCAGGTGCCAACATTACACGACGTAAGCGAACTCAGCCCCGGCCAGCAGATTATTCATCCTCGCTTCGGTCAGGGAACCATATCCGAAGTCGACGGTTCCAATCCGATGGGAGCACGTATAACGGCGACCTTTGATGAAGACGGCACAAAAGTCCTTTTGCTGAAATTTGCACGATTCGTCATTGCCAACTAACTTAGAGTAAAAGTCAACAACATGAAAATAAACGAAATCCCTACCCCGTTCTACATTGTCTATGAAGACAGACTGAGAGCGAACCTTCAGCTTATCACCGACGTGGCCCGACGTGCTGACGTAAAAATAATCATGGCGTTCAAGGCCAACGCTCTTTGGCGTACTTTTGATATTTTCAAAGAATATGACGTGGCTTGCACCGCCAGTTCGCTTAACGAACTCCGTCTCGGACTTGAATACCTGACAGACAAAATTTACAGCTACAGTCCGGCATACACGGATTCGACAATCGGCGAATATCTTGCCGGTAGCACACATATCACGTTCAATACGGTCTCCCAATGGAATCGCTTTGCCGAACGTGTCAAAGAGTACAATCTGACTTCGGGACGTTACGTTTCCCCCGGTCTCCGCGTCAATCCGCGCTGCTCGGTCATTACGACCGATCTTTATAACCCGGCCCTTCCGGGCAGTCGCTTCGGAGCTTCAGCCGAAGAGCTCGCCGACGGGCTTCCCGAAGGAATCGAAGGTCTCCACTTCCACGCTCTTTGTGAGTCGTCATCTCACGATCTGGCAAAAGTTCTCGCTTCGTTCGAAGCTCAATTCGGACGTTTCCTCCCTGCCATCAAATGGGTAAACATGGGTGGCGGCCACATAATGACCCGCGCCGGATATGACACCGATCACCTCGTTGAAGTTCTCCGTGGCTTCAAATCACGCTATCCGTGGATTGAGATTATTCTTGAACCCGGAAGCGCCTTCACCTGGCGCACAGGCGATCTCATCAGTGAAGTCGTTGATCTGGTAGAAAACGACGGTGTCAAGACTGCCATCATGGATGTCAGCTTCGCATGTCACATGCCCGATACTCTTGAGATGCCTTATAAGCCGGCAATAACCGAAAGCGACGGTGAAAACCCCATACCGGGTCATCCGACCTATCGTCTCGGAGGCAATTCATGTCTCAGCGGCGACTATATGGGCGACTGGAGTTTTGAAAAACCGCTTGAAATAGGTGACCGTCTTACCCTGGAAGATATGAACCATTATACGACGGTCAAAACAAACATGTTTAACGGAATCCAGCATCCAGCTATTGTCTTTGCCGACAAAAACGGCGACTGTACCTACATCCGTCAGTTCGATTACGAGGATTACAAAAACCGGATGAGCTGATACAAACGAATCTCGCTTATAAACGATGAAGCAATCAGATAATAGCACACCATATTTTTCGGTAATTGTCCCTGTCTATAACCGCATCGACGAAGTAGAAGCACTCCTGGCGAGTCTTCTCGAACAGACAAACAGAAACTTTGAAGTGATTATCGTCGAAGACGGAAGCACTGAACCTTGCCGCGACGTATGCATCCGGTACGCCGACAAGGGGCTAAACGTCCGTTATTTCTTTAAAGAGAACGAAGGTCGATCGATTGCAAGAAACTATGGGATGGAACGTGCCTCGGGGACTTATCTGATTTTCTTCGACAGCGATTGCGTTATTCCTCCCGGATATTTTGAGACCGTGACAAAATCATTGGCTGAAAAGCCATTGGATTGTTTCGGAGGTCCCGATTCCGCCCACGAATCATTTTCAGCCCTTCAGAAAGCTATCAATTTCGCGATGACTTCTTTTCTTACCACCGGCGGTATCAGAGGTGGGAAACACAGTCTTGAGAAATTTACGCCACGGACTTTCAATATGGGGTTCTCGAACGATGTTTTCCGACACGTAGGCGGTTTCCGCGAAATGTTCAGCGAAGACATCGATATGTCAACCCGGATAAAAAACGCGGGATATAGCATAGGATTGCTTGCCGATGCACCGGTCTGGCACAAACGCAGACTCGATCTGAAAAAATTTTTCAGACAAGTGCATATTTTCGGCATGTCGAGAATCACACTCCATTTTCTTTATCCCGGTTCTCTAAAACTTGTCCACGCCCTCCCTGCCCTGGCGGTTCTGTTCGGGCTGATTTTCATTGTCCTCGGGGTGACCGTCTCTCCCTGGTGGTTCCTCCCGTTCGGAATTTATGCGATGGCGCTCTTCGTTTCAGCACTGATTAAAACCCGGTCGCTGAAAGTCGCCATACTTGCCCTGCCTGCGGCTGTCGTCCAGATAGTCGGGTATGGGACAGGCTTCATCCGCGCCTTCTTCACCGGAGTCGTCTTAGGTCGGGGTCGCGACCTTAATCGCGAAATAGCGCTCAGGAAAGGCAAATAAAAATGAAGGTACAAAAAAATCAGACAGCTCTTGAACGCTACATGCCCGGAGAATGTCTTCCACGCGAACGGGCATTAAGAGACGGTGTCAAATCCCTGACCGATGTCGAATTGATTGCTTTGCTACTCGGAAGCGGTATAAAAGGGAAGAACGTTATCGAATTATCCTCAGAGATTCTTAAAGAGGTCGATCAACACATCTCATTTCTTCCAATGACCCCGCTCGAGGAACTTTTAGCGCGACACAGTGGCCTGGGTAAGGCTCGAGCGATAACTCTACTGGCGGCTATCGAACTGGGACAAAGAGCATCGGTCGACGCAGAGAAAGTTGCAACCCGCCGGGTCGCCATTAAGGATTCGAAGACCACCGTCAACTACATGAAGCGACATTTCAACGGTCTTGATCACGAAGAATTCTGGGTCTTGATGCTTAACCGGAGCCTCAAAATAATCGGTGAGTTCAGAGTCAGTTCCGGCAGCCAGACAGCAACAGTGGTCGACCCCAAAATAATCATAAGGCGGATGCTTTCAGCCCAGGCCAACAGCGTAATTCTATTTCACAACCACCCGTCCGGATCACTCAAACCCTCCGTTCAGGACTTAGAACTGACACAAAAGATTCAAAATGCGGCCAAGTTCTTCGACATGAGTGTCCTTGATCACATAATCGTCTCTGACGAAGGTTTCTATTCTTTCTGTGACAACGGAAAAATCTGACCAAAAATAAATGACACGAACCAAACCATCTTCTTTATCTAAGAAAAAAATATATAACGGACTGGTCTACCCCCAGACATCAATCGAGAAAAAAATCGGGATGGATGTCGTCAGGCGATGGCTGACCGAAGCATGTCTATCTCCGATGGGACGCGAACGCGTCGAATCGATGGAATTTAAAACCGATTTTGATCAGATCCGCTCGGAACTGGGAGGAGTTGCCGAAATGCAACTTGTTCTTGAGGACGAACGCGGATTTTCGCTCGATGGAATTTCTGACGGAAGAAAACACATAAGTGCGCTCAAAGTCGCCGGCACATTTGTCGATGCGCCTGAATTACACGCTATCCGTCGGGCCCTGAAAGTCTCGGCCGACACAGTAGCTTTTTTCAATACCGAGAATGAAAACCTGCCGATCCTTACCGGAACGGTTAACGGAATGGCCGAAGTCACCCCGGTAATAAAGTTCATCGACAGGATTCTCGACCCAACCGGAGCGGTCAAAGACAACGCCTCCCCTGCCCTGGCCGATATCAGACGCCGAATGTCAACAATACAAAACCGGATCTCGTCTGCAATCAGACGAATCATGAGTCGCGCTGTCTCTGACGGTATAATCGAAGCCGATACCAAACCGGCGGTCCGTTCAGGCAGAGTCGTGATACCGGTGGCCGCAATGAACAAGCGAAAAATTACCGGTATTGTCCACGATGAATCAGCAACAGGTAAAACATATTTCATAGAACCGGGCGAAGTCGTCGAACTTGGTAACGAACAACGGGAACTTGAGATTGACGAGCGACGCGAAATAGTCCGGATTCTCATCGAGGCGGCCGACTATCTTCGTCCGAGTGTTCCCGAACTTTTAAATACTTTCGAGATCCTTGGCTTGCTTGATTTCATATTGGCCAAAGCAAAATTTGCCAATACTGTTGGCGGGCAGCTTCCTCAACTCAGCCGCGAACCGATTGTAAGATGGCACGATGCACGTCATCCGGTTCTCAGGATGTCACTTGAAAAACAGAACAGGCCGGTTGTTCCGCTCGATATCGAACTTGAACAGCCCGACCGGAGGATTCTCGTCGTTTCCGGGCCCAATGCCGGCGGTAAATCGGTGGTTCTTAAGACCGTTGGAATTATCCAATATATGGCCCAATCGGGGATTCTGCCACCGCTTGACAGCCGTTCTGTTGTAGGATTGTTTGAACGGCTTTTTGTAGACATCGGCGACGACCAGTCGATCGAAGATGACCTTTCGACTTACAGTTCCCACCTGAAGAATATGAAATATATTCTTTCTCATGCCAACCGGAGATCGCTCGTTCTGATCGACGAATTCGGAAGCGGAACCGAGCCTCAGATTGGTGGAGCGATCGCACAGGCGATTCTTTCAGAATTCAATATGATGAATCTGTTCGGCGTGATTACTACCCACTTCCAGAATCTGAAACAGATGGCCGAGGACACACCCGGCCTCATTAACGGTTCGATGATTTATGACCGGAACCAGATGAAACCGACGTTCAAATTAAGTATCGGTCACCCCGGAAGCTCTTTCGCTGTAGAAATCGCGAGAAAAACCGGTTTACCTGAGTCAATCATCGCAAAAGCCGAAGAGATTGTAGGATCGGACTATATCAATCTCGACAAATATCTGCTCGATATCACCCGCGACCGCCGATATTGGGAGAACAAGCGCGCTGAAATAAGAAGGAAAGAAAAACATCTTGACGATGTCATCGCCCGGTATGAAGAGAACGCTGAGAATCTCCGCACCCAGAGAAGATCAATTCTCGAAGAAGCGAAGCAACATGCCGACGAAATAATAGCGCGAAGCAACAGTGCAATCGAGCGTACGATTCACGACATCAAGAAGGTGCAGGCGGAACGCGAAGCCACTCGAGAGGCCCGGAGCAAGCTCGCAGAAGAACGGCTTGAGATCAGTGCGTCGGTTCCTGACGAAAATCCATTGCTGGCCAAAGCTCCCAAATCAAAGAAAAAGAAAAATTCCGGAACAGGTAAACCTGCGCCAAGCGCCAAAAGTAAGCCGGAGGTCGGTGACAATGTTCTTCTCGACGGTCAAGGCCAACCCGGAAAGATAGTGGAAATAAACGGCAACAAGGCTCAGGTTGTCTTTGGCCTTATGAAGCTCAATGTTGCGCTCGACCGTCTGGAAAAGACCCTTCGTCAACCGTCCACGGGAGCGAAAGCGGCCTCTTTCATCAGTTCTGAAACGTCGGATAACATGCGCGACAAGCAGCTTGCATTCAAGAGCGAGATCGATGTTCGCGGAATGAGAGCCGACGAAGCAATCCAGGCCGTAACTTATTTTATTGACGATGCCATCCAGTTCAACACGCGCCGTGTAAGGATTCTGCATGGAACAGGAACCGGAGCGCTTCGGACAGCCATCAGACAATATCTTGACACTGTTGGAGGTGTTTCTTCATTCCACGACGAAGATGTCCGTTTCGGTGGCGCCGGTATCACTGTTGTTGAGTTGTAGAGGATGTTTCCTCGACAGCGTCATCGTCAGGAGCCCCGGTGACAGCGTGGGTGATATAGACCGTGAAAACGGGGAACAGTATCAGTCCTCCACCCGACAGAATCACTGAAAGAATCTTACCAGTCAACGTATATTCACCAATGTAGCTTCCGGCGGTTGTCATACACATGATCGACCACCACAGCGCTTGCCCGTAAGAAGTAACATCAGGGTTGACTTTGTGCTCCTCGACAAAAAACATCATTGAAGAGAAATAGACAATCGTGAGAAGCAACGCGATGTAAGCTATAAACATCGAAGAAATACGGTTGTCAGAAAGGGCTCCGGTTATGATAGCCAACACATAGGCTGCCCTGAGCATGGGTATGAAACGTATGATATAATGAAACTCGGGGCTTAACGTGACATCATAATAAGCGAGGATATTTAGATAAGGAATTGAAATTATAAAAAAGAAAATGTGGGTCAGTACATAGTGCCATTTGCGCGGAGAAAGGAAAAATTCCGCTATGATGTCGACCATGAAAAGCATACAGATCCAGAACTGAACATTCAGATAGCGCTGGCTCTCGATGAAAGAAATGTTCTGGAAGGTATCGAAAGAGATAAAGAAAATCAGCACGATAGAGCCGGCGAGCACAGCCAGATGGAGCCCCAGCAGCGTGCGTTTCTGCCATTCCTTGACTTCGTCTTTTCGTGTTACAGTTATCATAATGTGATGGCTTAGGTTGAGTGAGTTAGATAATCAACTTAATAACAAGTCCCCGTGTCTTTTGGTTTATACAGCAACGGGCCCGATCGTATTTTGACCGGGCCCGTTGACAATTATGTAATTCTATCAGAGTTTGAAGTCGGTGGGTACGTGGAACATGGGAGTGAATTCTTTTGACTTCTTCATGTCCTTGATCACATTACCGCCATAATATTTCTTGCTGTTGATCAGGTCGAGTTTGAGAACCGGAGAACCGGGAGTCAGCATGACATCGTTCAGATTGACCCACATTACAGAAGGATTCAGAGTCGTAGCATAGTAATATGTAAGCTTTTTCTGGTCCGAGACCGAGCGCCAGCGTGTTGAAGAGATTTCGGGATTGTCGGGCAGACTGATACCTACAGGAACCGAACAGTTGAAAAGCACGCCAAATACACCGGCGAGAGCCATTTCATGGCTGGTATTTTTGGGCACGGCGTTAATATAGAACGAAGCACGTACAAAACGGTCGTAAGAACGATTAGTTCCGGGAAGCATATTCATTCCACCGACGGTTTTCCAGTATTCATCAACGGCAAGCTGCTGGTCGTATGGGGGTGCATTTGTCAACACTTGATACTGGTGACCGACATGAAGAGTCAGATTCCCGTCGATATATTCGATAATTGCCGAATTACCGGTTGCATCGCTGAGCGCCATGTGAATCGTCGTCGATGCACCACCGGGCATTGTCGGCGCGTCGATATAAAAAACGTCTTTTTCGAGTTCTTTCACGGCTTCATCGACCGTTGCGAAGTTGTCGAGAATATATTGCGCCCATCGAGACGAGGACATCACTTTGCGTGTCTCGTTATCGCGGGTATATTTCGAGCCGGGAAGATAAAGGATATTGCTTACGAGGCCTTTCTCGTTCATACCTTCACTTACGCCTAAATCATACCCGACGGCAACTACAGATCCATATTTAGCCGTCCATGTCAGTGATCTGGCGGGATCGTCATAGCTTGAGCGGGTGATGCCCTGAGGGAGTACGTAAAGATTGGTCGCGATATCTTCTTTCCAATCGAGTGTGCGACCGGTGATAACCGTACCATCGTCTCCGGTGTAGACCACGCGGGTACATGCATCGGCGTCGACTGTTCCTAACGCGGCGGTGAGCGCAACTGCGGTCAATCCGAGGGTAATTTTCAGTGTTTTCATAATGCGGTTTTGAGTGTTAATAGTTCTGATAGCGTTAAAACGTTTCATCG
>CAYVXC010000006.1:23453-33911 GCA_964454925.1 uncultured Bacteroides sp. | reverse complement strand
ACGTCGACGGCTCGGGACTTCCCAACCTCATCATGAAAGCCGGCGGCTCGGCCTATCCCGCCTCTCATGAAACCATCGACAACGACTGGCACTATGTCTACCAGGAAGGCCGCGCCGTTTACAAACACGCCGTCTCAAACATGCTCAGCGCATCGCTCGACGTCATGAAGCGCAACGACCTGACCGCCGACGACATCAACTATCTCGTCCCCCATCAGGCCAACCTCCGAATCATCGAAGCCGTCGCTCAGAAAGCCGGAATCCCGATGGACAAAGTTCTTGTCAACATCCAGGACCACGGAAACACCTCGGGCGCTACAATACCCATCTGCCTCGACGACTTCAAACATCAGCTCAAACCCGGTGACAAACTCATCCTGACAGCCTTCGGCGCCGGATTCACCTGGGGCTCGATGTACGTCGTCTGGGACATCTGATTCAGATTCCCCGGCGCTTAAAAAGGCGGTGTGTCAAAATTGACGCGCCGCCTTTTTACGTATCTGTCCGTGAGATCACTTTCTCACTTCTGCTGAAACAGCCTCGGAAGAAACATCGTCAGATATTTCCTCCAGTTGGTCCACGTGTGGCCTCCGCCCGACTCGTAATATTCGTATGAAATTCCCTTCGAGTCAAGTAACCGACGGTAATCCTTGTTAATGTCATAAAGGAAATCTTTATCGCCGATTGCAATCCAATAGAGCCGGGGCGCGTTTCCAAACTGACGGTCAAGCGCTTCGTTCAAACCCGTGTCGTCGTCTGATACACCGCTGCCGTTCCATCTGACCGCCGCCGAGAAAAGCCCGACATAATCGAACATATCGGGATTTGCCATCGAGATGCGCCACGAATGACCGCCACCCATCGACAACCCCGCGATCGCACGACCCGACTTCTCCGGTCGTGTCAGATAATGAGAATCAACATAATCGACGATATCTTTAAACGAATTCTCGAACTTGCCGGGCGCCGAACGCGAGTCCTCGCCTTTCGGCGTATAAAGACCTCGGCCCGTCTCGCCGGGAGCTGCCGGAAGATCGCCGTTACCGTTTGGCATCACCACGATCATCGGCTCTGCCTTTCCCTCTGCAATCAGATTGTCAAGAACGGTGGTTGCGCGGCCAAGCTCCCCCCACGCCTCCTCGTCACCTCCCATTCCGTGAAGGAGATACAGAACCGGATAGCGACGTGACCCGGCGCCATCATATCCGGCGGGCGTATAAACCGTCATTCGGCGTTCTGTTCCGAGCGTCGGAGAGTCATACCAGACCTTCGAAACATTCCCGTGGGGAACATCCCTGACCCCATAAAAATCGGCCGTTCCGCCCGGTACGATTACCACGCTCGAAAGTGCAGCGATGTCGCGGGCCGTATAGATATTCGACGGATCGAGCGTTCTGACACCGTCAATATCAAACGAATAAGTGTACAGGTCGGGGGCCAGCGGTGTTGTCGTTACGCTCCACGTTCCGGCTGAGTCTTTAGCCATCGCGATCGGATCGCCGAGACCGTTCACCGTTACACGCCCCGCCTCCGGAGCCCTGACCACGAACGCAACCGACCCGTCACCGTTGACAACCGGCGAACCCTCGCTAATCCTGAAGTTCAATGCCTCCTGACCCACAACACCTGTAACAGTCAGGATAGTTGCGATCGAAAGAACCGATTTTATTAAAACATTCATCTTTATTATGGTAGATGCTTAACTTATTAAAATTCGCGTTCCTGTGAGCCTGGAAGGTCATCTTTAGCAACAGACACTTTCCATTCTCCGTCAGAATTTTTATAGTAGCGCACCGCACATTTATATTCTTTGCTTTTATTTGTCGGGCCAAAAATAACTTCTCCAAACGGAGTCATTTCATTGTAATAATATAGGTTATACTCGCCTGTTTTCTCCGTCTGGGTTATCTTCTCGGCGCGGGTATAGACACGTTCCATCAATTTCACGGCTACCGCATCACCTGTGTTGGAATTCAATAAGTTTGAAAGGAGTTCGGAACCCTTGTTTGGCTCATCCCAGACTACGACATACTTTTCGCCCTCCGGTGTAAGTGTAATTTTACACTGACGATAGCCCAATTTGTCATAATCAGCCGTTGTTGGTTTTTCATCAATCCATTGGATTTTCAGAAGACCTTTCTCGGCAAATTTTTCATAACAGTATTGACAGCCGTTACATGCTCCGCCAAACCGATGCTGAATTTGCATGAGAAGATAGTTCCCGAGAATCTTGACTATTTTTCCATCTGAATCGGTTAAAACAAGCGGAAGAAATTCGTCAAGCCCGTGAGAATGAATTTCCTCGTCGGTTTTCGTTCTTTCTCTTATCACCACTCCATCAGTAACATATCGGGAATCCTTTGTAGCAGCCGAAGTCGTATTAATTCTTAACAACATACATTCCGTGGTTCCAAAACCGTCAGTCGATTCTGCTATCTCGATAGCTGTTGAATCAGAAAGGCCTCTCGAACAAGAAAACATAGCGAAAATAGCCAAGGAAAGAAGATGAATAAAAATTTTTCTCATTATGATTAGATTTAACGTTAAGCTATTTATTTGACAAAGGAAAGAAAAATCAGCCAAACCCCAAAACCATTAACACTTATTAATAATCATCACTCTTCCATCGTCGGGTCTACATCACCCTATTGAGGCGTTATCTGAGGGTGTTGCAGAACCGCGTGTTAAAGCGAAAGGTTGCATCCCATGTAGGGGTGCTATATATAGCACCCACCGCGTTATAACACTGATATTCAATACTTAATGTCGACGAGGGCGCTATTTATAGCGCCCCTACCAGGTGTTCGGGATGTCCGGAAATCATGCTGACAGGCGGTTCTGCAACAGCCTCGAAGCAACAGCATTGAAGCGCTATCCTACTGAACAACAGGACAAAATATTTTTACATCTCTAAAAGCGACGAAGTCAGCAGTCATACGAGCCGGAAGAAACATAAGACTATCTGATTTTGTATGATGGACATGTAGAAGGTAATGAGGCAAATGGGAGTTTAGTTGGCTTGATTTTTAATATCCAATATTTAACTATAATTAACAAAAAAACAGATGTCGTTTTACTTACTTTTTCATACCTTTGGACAATTTAGGATTTCCCATCCTTTTTCTACGCATAAAATCCAATTAAAACCATCTTATCATGAAAAGAAAATCAATACTAATCCTACTCGCGACGTTATGGGGGAGCCTCGCTTCGTTCGCATTTGACTACACGGTCAGTTTTGACTATTCTAAGGTTTCTGTAAAGAACGTAGAATATAACGATTCCAATTACTCAGAAATACAATATCAAGGCCTTGTAAACGGTGGAGAAGCAAATAAACCCAGTCTCCCTGTAATGCAAGTTAAAATATCAGTTCCCTATAACGCAACTGATATAAAATTATCTGCAAAACCAGGCTTTAAGACAACTATTAAAACAGACTTTCCCTTACTACCCGTTATTAGTGAATTAGCAGAATTGATTCCGGGATCGGAAATCATAGAACACCCGATAGAAGATCTTACGACAACACTCGACACTGTCGCTCATATTGCCAATATAGGCTATGCTTATGGTGGTCATAAGATAGTCACAGTTGAAGTTTCTCCGATAGTTGGTTATCAAAATTCGAATAAAGCGAATTTCTATTCTTCTATTCAGCTGAATTGTACCTGGACCACAAGCAATGACCTGAGCAATGAACCTATAAAATATGTAGGGGGCCCGATGATTGCAGCTTCAATGGATAAAGTAAAGTCAATGGTGGTTAATCCAAACAATGTATTCGTGCATTCACTACAGTTAGCAACCCCACTATCTGTTGATGCTGACGATTCCGGTATAATTGATTATCTTATAATTGCTCCTGATGAATTTTGCGATGCCTTACAAGAACTCAAACAGATTCGCAGAATGAAAGGCTATCGCTCTGAAATAGTCCCTTTAAGTGAAATATTAGATTCGGGGTTATATCCCGGTGATGATATTGGTCCTACTTTAATAACTGATGATGCAGGGAAAATCAGGAAATACCTTCAAACACGCTATGAAAATGATGGCATAAAGAATGTTCTGTTAGCAGGAAAATATCCTAAGATGCCCATTCGTTATGTTGATTTTGGAAGCAATCGTTTCGACACTCCGACAGACTTATACTTTAGTGACTTCTCTACTAAATGGAACGTATCCCATGATAATAAGTATTCTGCAGTAAATCGTCGATTCGATGTTTATTCTGAAGTAAATCTTGGAAGAATTCCATTTGAAAATGTTGATGAAATAAATAACTACATTTCCAAACTCAAAATCTATGAATTCACTCCTGGTAATGGAGATCCTTCATATCTTGGCAAAGTCATAATTACCCGAGACGGGAAATCTGATATTGTAGACAATTTTTATGATAAAGTAGTTAAACATATAATAAATGCCTATGACGGCAATGCCATCTTTTTAGATAATACTGAGGCTTCCGATATTGTCAACAAATTGAAAACTGAGAACTTCGGTTCATGGCAATTCATTGGTCACGGTAGCCCTGATGGCATCATGACTTGGAGAGGCTCTAAGCAATATGATCACGGAGGATTATTAGCGTTAGATGGAGAGTATGTGTATATGCATCCTCAGACAAGTGCCGGTATTGACCAAGTCCAGAATAAATATTTTCCAGGATGGCAATATAGTATCTCATGTACATTAATGCCGTTTGACATATACGAACCGACACCGGGTGATGTTTATAATGTCAAAAAGAACTTTGGAGAATCTTATATCCTCGGAAAAAATTATGGTGGTGTGGCAATAATTGGGAATACCCGAGAGTATTGGATTCCGGACGGAGTCAAAGGGATTTCCAGCTTCTTTCCAAAGCTTTCTGAATATTATAAAAACAATGAACATACTTATCCTTTGACAGCTGGGGATAAAATTAGCGAAGTTAGAACATACCCATTCACATTTATGGATTTTCATGGATCTTTGATGCCAAATTTATTTGGAGACCCTTTGGTTCCATTGTTTATTAAAGAGCCCAATAAACTTTCTTGTTCAGAAAAATATAATGGTAACAAATATATTTATAAAATAACTAATACGTCTACAGATAAGTTATTATTCGGTTGCATGGATCTTAAATTACGATATGCCGCTGACCTCCATCAAGTAACTGATGAAAAGTTGTCTTCAATAGATATTCTTCCTAATAAAATCCAAACTATTTATGGAAAGAATACTCTTCCATGCGTTTTACCTGTTCATTTATACGGTACAACTTTTTTTGACACAGAATTTTTCTGCGACAGACTATTCATACAAAACTATCTAATATCCACCTTAAAGAAAAATGCAGATCAGATAGATAATGACGGAAAAGTTCTCATAGCCAAAGACCATAAACTTAAAATACATGCTATGGGATATACTTTTATCGACAACCTTCTACAACTTAGCGAGAACAGCACTTTTGAACTATACTGTGATAATGACGTTGAAATAGACAATGTTTATGTACCCAAAGGCGCAAAACTTATAATTAATGCACGAAATATTTATTTGGGCGATTATGGAGTGACAAAACATGCTGAGGGTACAGTCGAATTGATCAGTAGAGACAAATCACAAAAGAAAATACGATCCAGGTCTACGACTGAGAAGAAGCTTGCGATTGAGGGCAGAACGTGGTGGTACAAGAGTGATCGTCGCATAATAGATGAGATGCAGGAATTTGGCATCAGAATTGGTGAAGAGGTAACGATTGACGGCGAAAAATGGAACAAGGTAACCCTGGCCATGTACAACACTCCACATCAGCATGGAACGGAAGCTCAGATCGTTACTGACACATTAACAATTGCATATCTCAAGGACACCGGACGAGCTGTTAGTTCCGTATCTCTATCTTTGTCTACCGACAGTTTGATTGCGGCTCTTACAGAGTATATGCATTTTTCCGATAATCCCAAGTATCCTTTCAATCTTTATACTTTTGGCGATATGGACGAAACCTGCGATTATGGCTTGTGGAAATGGAAAGAATCTTACAAAATTACCGATATCCAAAAAATTACAAACGCCGGAATTTCATACACAAAGTATAGTACCACTCCATCTGAAGATGGACACATCCTATATGATTCTTACGAATATATCGAAGGTATCGGACATCCGAAGTATTTCCTGCTGTTCCCATTCGGCGGCGGAACTATGAGTAATACTGGTTGGGATGATCCCGAACTGACCTACGTGACTGACGGCGATGATCACCGGGTGATTTACGAAGCGGCCGGAGGCAAGAAAATCTGGGAACAGGCCGGAGTCGAAGCCGTGACCGTGGACAGCAAGGACGCTCAGCCCGAATGGTACACGCTTCAGGGTGTGAAGATTGACAGTCCGACGGCTCCCGGCGTGTATATCCGCCGCATCGGGTCGAACTCTGAAAAAGTCGTCGTGAAATAACCAACCGTCGCGACAGGCACAAAAATAGTGTCGCAGAACCCGGATTGACCCGGGATCTGCGACACTTTTGTCTTAAAATAACATAGTGACATTTCCTGACTTCTTTTTTACGTCACATTAAATTAACGTGAGCAGCTTACTTATGCTTAAAGTCAGACGAAATATTTTTACATCTCTAAAAGTGGCAAAGTCATCATAAAAATTCGGGGGCGATACATCTTTTTTAGCTATATTTGTGTTTATAATATGGAGCGACCCCGACGAGGGGTCGGTTACGCCACATAACTGACATAAAACACGATTAAATAAGAATAAAAAATATACACAATGGAAAACAAACACAAAGCCGGTTTCGTAAACATCGTCGGCAACCCCAACGTAGGAAAATCTACGCTCATGAACGATCTCGTGGGCGAACGCGTATCGATCATCACCTCCAAGGCCCAGACAACCCGCCACCGCATCATGGGCATCGTCAACACCCCCGAATACCAGATCGTATTCAGCGACACCCCCGGTGTCCTCTCTCCGAAATACAAACTCCAGGAATCGATGCTCGGCTTCAGCGAAGGAGCCCTGACCGACGCCGACATCCTCCTCTATGTCACCGACGTGGTTGAAGACCCGACCAAAAATGCCGATTTTCTTGCCAAGGTCGCCAAAGAAAAGATTCCGGTTCTGTTGGTAATCAACAAAATTGATCTCGTCAAGAGCCAGGACGAACTCGAAGCACTCGTCAACCGCTGGAAAGAAATCCTTCCCAACGCCGAAGTCTTCCCCACCTCGGCCAAAGAAAACTTCAACGTCGCCAACCTGATGGGCCGCATCGTCGAACTTCTCCCCGAAGGCGAACCTTTCTTCGGGAAAGACGCCCTGACCGACAAACCCGCCCGGTTCTTCGTGACCGAAATCATCCGCGAAAAAATTCTCCTCAACTATGACAAGGAAGTCCCCTATTCGACCGAAGTCATTGTCGAGAAATTCGAAGAAAAAGAAAATTCGATCCATATCATGGCCGTCATCTATGTCGAACGCGACAGCCAGAAAGGCATCATCATCGGAAAAGGCGGTTCGATGCTCAAGAAAGTCGGGACCGAAGCCCGCAAGGACATCGAGAAATTCTTCGACAAGAGTGTCTATCTCGAACTGTTCGTAAAGGTCGAACCAAACTGGCGCAACCGCGAGAACAAGTTGAAACAATTTGGATATGTTGAATAATTCGACTACTTTTGTCGAGAATTCAACGATTTTATCAAAACTAACATCTAACACCCTCCTCTTGAATATATGAGTCAGCTCGTAGCAATCGTCGGACGGCCGAATGTCGGAAAATCGACTCTTTTCAACCGTCTGACCCAGTCAAGAACCGCCATTGTCGACGAAACCGCCGGTACGACCCGCGACCGTCAGTATGGCAAGGTTGACTGGAACGGAAAAGAATTCTCAATCGTCGACACCGGCGGTTGGGTTGTCAACAGTGAAGACATTTTTGAAGGCGAAATCAACAAACAGGTTGAACTGGCTATCGAACAGGCCGATGAAATCCTGTTCGTTGTCGATGCAATGAACGGCGTCACCGATCTTGATGACCATGTGGCCGAGATTCTACGCAAATCGAAGAAACCTGTCATCCTCGTGGCCAACAAGGTCGACTCGAACGAGTGGGTCTACAACGTCCCCGAGTTCTACAGCCTCGGTCTTGGCGAGCCCTATCCCGTTTCGGCCGTCAACGGCTATGGCACCGGTGACCTCCTCGACGAGATCGTCAAAAAACTGCCCGAAAAATCCGACGATGAGGAAGAACAGCTCGACGACATCGCTAAATTCGCTATCGTCGGACGCCCGAACGCCGGAAAATCGTCAATCATCAACGCCTTTATTGGCGAAGAACGCAACATCGTGACCGAAATCGCCGGGACGACCCGCGATTCGATCTATACCCGCTATAACAAATTCGGCTTTGACTTCTACCTGGTCGACACGGCCGGCATCCGTAAGAAAAACAAGGTTAACGAAGACATCGAATACTATTCGGTCATCCGCTCCATCCGTGCCATCGAAGCCAGCGACGTCTGTATCCTCATGATCGACGCCACCCGCGGCATCGAAGGCCAGGACGGCAATATCTTCTCGCTCATCCAGAAGAACAAGAAAGGCCTCGTTGTCGTGGTCAACAAATGGGATCTAGTAGAAGACAAGAGCCAGGCCGCCATCAAACACTACGAGGCCGCCATCCGTGAACGCTTCGCTCCTTTCGTCGACTTCCCGATCATCTTCGCGTCGGCACTGACCAAACAGCGAATTTTCAAAGTCCTCGAAACCGCTCTCGAAGTCTACCAGAACCGTCGCCGCACGGTACCCACCTCGGCCCTGAACACCTACATGCAGGAAGTAATCGGCGCCTATCCTCCACCGAGCAACAAAGGCAAATTTGTCAAAATCAAATATGTCACCATGCTCAAGGGCGCACCGATTCCCACATTCATATTCTTCTGCAACCTTCCCCAGTGGGTCAAGGAGCCCTATCGCCGCTATCTCGAAAACAAGATCCGCGAGAAATGGGACTTCTTCGGGACACCGATCAACGTCTTCATGCGCGAAAAATAACCCTCATCCCCATTGTAATCAACAGGAATCCCCGACTCGCCGACCATTCCGAGCCGGGGATTCCTATTGCCTGTCACCGGCATTCCGCTTCCCCATTCCCCAAGAAAAGTGTGGTCCAACCCGATTTATTCCCCAAGAAAAGTGTAACCAAGACCCACTTATTCCCCAAGAAAAGTGTAGAAAAGACTTGTTTATTCCCCAAGAAAAATGTAATTTTGCAGAATAATCAACTCTATATCCCATGAAAAGAACCATTTACAGCAACCTTATAAAATGGAAAGAATCTCCGAACCGAAAGCCGTTAATACTATACGGGGCTCGACAGGTTGGGAAGACATATATACTTAAGGAATTCGGGAAAAAAGAATTCGAAGACATGGTATATATCAACTGCTATCTAAATCAGGCGGTAAAAACATTATTTTCTGAAGACATAGATGTAAAACGCATCTTGCTGGGTCTTTCTGCCATCAGCGGCATTGATATAAAACCGGGAAAGACTTTTATCTTTCTTGATGAAGTACAGGATGTTCCTGAAGTTGTTTCTTCACTGAAATATTTCGGCGAAGACGCTCCTGAAATATATATAGCCGTCGCCGGTTCTCTTTTGGGTATTCTTAACATGGAAGGTCATTCTTTTCCAACCGGAAAGGTGGATTTACTCCATCTCTACCCAATGACATATATGGAATTCATTGATGCGCTCGGAGAAACCCAAAAAGTCAACCTGCTTAATTCCATAGAGACGGAAACAGTTATAAACAGTCTCCTTCCGAATTTCACCGAACTACTGCGACAATATTATTTCGTGGGCGGTATGCCCGAAGCGGTTGCGGAATTCATTCGTTCCAGGAACCCGGAATCTGTAAGACAAATTCAAAACTCAATACTTTCGGCCTATGAAGCCGATATCGCAAAACATGCAGGAAACGATACACAAAGAGCCGGAATCGTTTTTCAGTCTATCCCGTCACAACTTGCGCGCGAAAATAAAAAATTTATATATGGCGCGATAAAAAAGGGTGCACGTGCCGGTGAATTTGAGAAAGCAATTCAATGGTTGATTGATGCCGGATTGGTTTACAAGGTATGCCGGCTCTCAAAAGTAGCCATACCTCTGACTTTCTACTTAGAAAAAGATGCCTTCAAGCTGTTTCTTCTTGACGTAGGCCTTCTCGGTGCTATGGCTCAGGTCCCCCCGGCTTTGATACTTATTGGAAATGATGTCTTTACGGAGTATAAAGGAGCTTTTACCGAGAATTACGTACTGACCCAAATAATTACCGTTCCAAACACTGTAACAGGATATTATTCAAAGGACAATTCAACTATGGAATTGGATTTTGTAGTACAGGCCGGCAAAGAACTGGTTCCAATAGAAGTAAAAGCCGAAGA
>CAYVXC010000006.1:0-23353 GCA_964454925.1 uncultured Bacteroides sp. | reverse complement strand
CTGTATTTGGCAAATAGCTGATTTATTATTAATTTTACGCATCCAATGTGTTTCATTGTCAAATCGTGACTCCGGAATATATTGGATGTAATCCTATAAACAGCCTTAAATCAGATATCCTTAATGAAATCCTATATCTTTTTATTGATCGGAGTGATACTCGTTGCCTGTGACGGTTCCCGGAAAACCGGAGACGGAGATTTACAGGAACTCTACTCGTCGCTCGACGCTGAAATCGACAACAGCAAAAAATATGAGAGCGAGAAAAACGACAGAATCAGGAAACTCAGGAAAGAATATTATCAGTCAGCTGACGAGACACAGAAAACAGCCGCAATCAACCGGCTGATCGATGAATTCGACGCCTACAATGCCGACTCCGCCCTCTACTACATCGGACTGAACCTCCGCCGGCCGGCTGTGCGTGCCGTCCCCGGCGAACATACGCGCCTGCTCATTAAACGCGCCGACGTCTATGCCCACGCCGGACTATTCTCGGACGCGCTGGCAACGATGGCCTCCATTCCCCGCGATTCACTGACACATGAACTCCTTGAACCGTATTACACGGCCTATTGTGATACGTATCAATACCTGAGCGAATACACAAACGAGCACGAAACGACTCTTTTTTACGAACAGCGACGGTCTGACTATGCCGACTCGCTAAGCCGCGTCATCAGTCCCGAATCGTTCAACCACCTGGTCTATGTCGTTACAGAGATGGCGCGAAACGGACAGACCGACACCGCCATCGAAGTCCTCTCCAAGCGCCTCGGCGAATACTCCTCGGGAACACGCGAATACTCAATCCTCGCCTCGATTCTCGCCCATATCTATAAAACCGCCGACCGTCGCGACGAATACAAACGGTCAATCGTTCTCAGCGCCATCTCCGATGCGAAAGGCGCGGTTAAAGAAAACATGTCGTTTCGCGAACTCGCCACCATAATGTTCGAGGACGGAGACATCGAACGCGCCAACCGCTACCTCAAGAAAAGCATCGCTGATGCCAATTTCTATTCAGCCCTGATGCGTAACGCTCAGTCAAGCAAAATGCTGCCTGTCATCGACGAAGCCTACACCTCGGTCCAGAACGAGCTGACCGACCGGCTGAGGACCCAGGTATGGGTCAGTTCCATTCTCTCGGTCATCCTTCTGATCACTGTCATCTGGATCCTCAAACAAGTCAGAAGTCTCCGGAAAGCAAAAGACGACATAAGCCGGGCCCACGAAGAACTCAGCGAATTGTCCGCCCGTCTGAAAGAAACAAACATCGAACTTGAGCAGAGCAACGCCGAACTCCACGAGTATAACCGGACGAAAGAACAATACGCCGGTCTGTTCATGGAATATTGCTCGTCGGCAATCTCCACCCTCCAACGCTATCAGCTCACTCTTCAGAAACTCACCACCCAGGGAGGCAACCGCGCCGCTCTTCTCAAGAAACTCGAATCGTCAGAAGTCGCCGACCAGCTGCTAAAGGATTTCTATGTCAAATTTGACGAAGCGATCCTGAATATTTTTCCCGCTTTTGTCCAAAAGTTCAACGCCCTCCTTAAAGACGGAGAAAAGATAGTCCTCAAAACCGGCGAGCAACTCAACACCGAGCTACGTCTGTTCGCCCTCGTCCGCATCGGCATCGACGACAGCGCCAAAATAGCCCAGTTCCTCCGCTGTTCGATCGCTACCGTCTACACCTATCGTTCAAAAATCCGAAAACGAGCCCTCGACCCCGACAACTTCGAAAACGAGGTCAAAAACATCGGTTGAAAGGCTTTTGAAGGCTTGAAAAAATTATTGATTTTTCATTAGCACACACTCCTATTAATAACTGACTATAAATGGTTTAAGTTTATATTATATTTTGAATTTAGTTTGATTTGCTTGACACTGTTTAAATTGTTGGCGAACTTTGCGACCGACTAACAAAACCACGCCTTAAATAGTGACATCCATAAATAAAAACTAATCCTAATATGAACAGAAAACCATGGAATTTGCGAGTCTGCGTCCTTTCTATATTATGGGCGCTGGCTCTGACAGCAGCCCCGTTTGCATCGGCGCAGCTGTTGACCGTTTCAGGCACCGTTACCGATCCTACGGGAGAGACTCTCATCGGTGTCAGTGTATCAGTTAAAGGCGACCAGACCCACGCCATCGCAACCGGCCTTGACGGCGACTACACTCTCACGAGCGTGCCCGCGAACGCAACGCTCGTGTTCAGCTATGTCGGCTTCAAAGCGGTCGAAGCTCCGGTCAACGGCCGCACAAAAATCGACATCGTCATGCAGGAAGACAGCGAGCTTCTTGACGAAGTCGTTGTCGTCGGTTATGGTTCGTTGAGCCGAAAGGAACTGTCGAGTTCAATCGTACAGGTCAACAGCGACGATTTCGTAAAGGGTGCGATGAACAACCCGATGGAAATGCTGACCGGTAAGGTTGCCGGTCTGAACGTTTCGAGTACCGCTTCGGCCGACCCGAACGGTTCAGCCTCGCTCCAGGTTCGTGGCGCGACCTCACTCAGCGCCGGCAACGGCCCTCTGATCGTCATCGACGGTGTAGCCGGCGGTGATATCAGAACCCTCGCGCCCCAGGACATCGAATCGATGTCGGTTCTTAAAGACGCCGCCTCGGCCGCCATCTACGGTACCCGCGGTGCTAACGGTGTAATCCTGATCACCACCAAGAAAGGCACCGGCGAACCCGGCCTCCCCGTCATCACCTATGATTCTTACGGAGCTCTCGGCTTTGCAAAAGACAAACCCGAGGTTCTGTCTCCCTATGAATGGCGTCTTGCCCGCCGCGGCCACGACTACGGTGCCAACACCGACTGGTATGACCTGATCACCCGTAAGGTTTCTTACGACACCAACCAGTACCTCGCTATCGACGGAACACTCTCTAACGGAGGCTACTATACCGCGTCGGCCAACTATAAAAAAGCCAACGGTCTCGACATCGTCAGCGGACGTGAGGAATTCGGCGGACGCGCGGCTGTCTCGGCAAACGCCCTCGACCACCATCTCCGTATCACCGCCAGCATCAACGCCCGCAAAGTGAACGAAAAATGGGGCGACAGCGGAATGTTCGACACCGCCCTGGGCATGAACCCGACCATCCCCGTCTTTAACGAAGACGGCTCGTATTATCAGCCCACTTCGCCAACCGACATCAAGAACCCCGTCCAGCAGCTCAAAGTCAACACTTCGGAAGGCTCCCGCACATACCTTCTCGGTTCGACCGACGTGAAATACAATATCTGGAGCAACGACGTCCACAACGTAAGCACAACCTTGTCTTACTCTTACAACTACAACGACCTGAAGAGCAACTACTACACCCCGACAACCTCGGGCGAATCCTACTGGGGCGGTTATGCAGGCCGTGCTTCTCAGCAGTATCAGAAATGGTGGACAAACCGCGTCGAATGGATCGCCAACTATGGCTATCTCAACGGCGACAACGACCTTAAGATCGTAGGCGGTTACTCTTTCGAACGTTCTGACTGGGAACAGATGTTCATGCAGAACAACAACTTCACCTTCGACAAACCTCTCTGGAACGGCATCGGCTCGGGTACATGGCTCGGCGACGGTAAAGCCCAGATGTATGGCGGCCGCAGCCAGTCCAAACTCGTCGGTTTCTTCGGCCGTGTGAACTATTCGTGGAGAAACATGATCATCGCTTCGGCTTCAATCCGTCACGAAGGTTCGACAAAATTCGGCGCCGATAAAAAATGGGGTTCATTCCCCGCCGCATCTATCGCCTGGGAAATGGCACAGGCTCCCTTCCTTTCAGACTATGTCCAGACCGTCCAGAGCCTCAAACCCCGTTTCTCTTACGGTGTGACCGGCCGAAGCGACTTCGACGCCTACAAATCTCTCGCCACCTACTCTCCCAGCGGCACCTATCTGATCGACGGTGAATGGGTAACCGGCTATCGCCCCTCGAACAACGCTAACCCCGTTCTCGGATGGGAAAAACTTTCAAGCGCCAACTATGGTGTCGACTTCATGTTCTTCAACCGCCTCTATGGTTCGATTGAATATTTCGATCGCCGCTCCCAGGACCTCCTCTATAACTACACGGCTCCCCAGCCTCCGTATGTCTATCCCGACATCCTCGTCAACGTCGGCACGATCAAGAACACCGGTATCGAACTGACTGTCACCGCCGACGCCGTCGTCAACAAACCCGTGACCTGGACAACCGGAATCAACTACTCCTATGGCATCTCGAAACTTACCAAACTCTCGAACGACATCTATCAGGCCTCCTATCTCGACCTTTACCGGAAACCCGGTGTCGGAACCAGCGAATACTTCTTCCGCGTTGAAGAAGGCGGTAAGATCGGTCAGTTCTATGGCTACGAATATGCCGGTGTCGACGAAAACCACAACATGCTGGTCTACACCGCCGACGGTGAGAAAGTAACCGCCGCTTCGGCCGACCCGAAAGACAAACGCTACATCGGCGACGGCGCTCCCAAGCACTTCCTGACCTGGAACAACACCATCACCTGGAAAAACTTCGATCTCAGCATGATGTTCAACGGAGCCTTCGGATTCCAGATCTTCAACATGCGTAAATATGGCATGGGTCTCAAGGGCAGCGGTAGCGACAACGTCCTGAGAAGCACCTATCTCAAAGACCGCGACGTCTGGTCGGGTGGTGGCGTGATCTCGTCCTACTTCCTCGAACGCGGTGACTATTTCAAACTCGAAAACGTGACCCTCGGTTACAGAGTTCCTCTGAAAGACCGTCGTCTGCTCGACTCCATCCGTCTGTATCTGGCCGCCAAGAATCTCTTCACGCTGACAGGCTACTCGGGCACCGATCCTTCCGCAGTCACCTCGACCGGCATCACCCCCGGTATCGACGTAAGCTCGGCCTATCCGACCGCTACCCAGCTTACTCTCGGAGTCACCATTCGTTTCCGTTAACCTCAACAATTTGATCCAATGAAAATAACAAAACATATAGCCGGTCTGCTCAGCGCGGCCGCGATTGCAGTCGGTACCTGGTCGTGTACCGATCTGAACGAAGTCACTTTCGACCGAATCGACGCTACGACCTACTATCAGGACGAAAACAGCGTCAAGGGTGCCGTCGCCTCGATCTATTCAAGTGCGATAAGCGGTTTCCTCGAATACTTCTGGTACCTGAACGAATTCTCGGCCGACCAGATCGCCTGGCGTACATGGAACGGCGGTGCATGGGGCTATGACGAAGCCGCCAAGTTCGTTCTGTCGACCCAGACATGGAACTCCGAATCGGTCATCATCCGTCAGGCTTGGGAACACGCCTGGGAAACCATCGGACTCTGTAACACCCTCATCAACGACCTCGAAAATCTCGACGCAGGCTCGATCGGAATGACCGATGCCCAGCTCAAATCCTATATCGCCGAAGTCCGCACAATGCGTGCATGGGCCTACTATAACAACTTCGAGCTCTGGGGCGGTGCCCTTCCCCTGAACATCTCTGTCGGCGGTGACATCCCCGGCTCGGCTGACCCCGATTTCAACAAAGGTTGTGAAAAAATCTGGTCTTTCATCGCCGAAGAACTCGATGCCTGCTGTGACGACCTCGTCGCCGAAGACGGTTCGAGCGCAACCCGCAACCGCATGAACCAGGGCGTCAACCGCATGCTCAAGATGCGTCTCCTTCTCAACTCCCAGCTCTTCACCGGCGTTGACCGTTTCAACGAATGTGCGACCCTTTGTGAGCAGATCATCAATGGCGACTATGGCACGTATAATCTTGCCGCCGACTATCGCGAAATCTACAGTGTCAACAACAATACCTGTCAGGAAGTCGTGTTCGCTTTCGCCATGGAAGCCGGCCGCCAGACCAACAACAACCGAAACACTCCCTTCCTTCCCTACAACTATGACGAAATGTTCAATTTCGCGTGTGACCAGGGTGGATGGAACTGTACATGTCTCGTTCCGTCGAAAGACAACACCGGAACTCTCGTTCCCAACGCCGGCAGCGAAGGCGCCAAGAGCTTCCTGTTCAACTATGGCGACAAACTCGGCGCTCCCTACGACCGCATGAACGACAAGGACATCCGCAAACAGCCGTTCCACTGTGACGCGGCCGGCAACTGGCAGGGTATCTTCGCTATGGGCGCCCAGATCAACTACGAGACCGGCGAACCCGTTCTGGCCGATGCTGACCTTCAGGACAAGCCCCTCATCTATGTCGACCAGGTCGGTACATTCCTCAACCTCGGCCGTCAGCTCGAACCCGTCATGAGTCCCCGTTGGGGCCAGACCAATTCGGGATTCCGTGTCCTCCGCTACCCGATCTATCCGCTGTCAACCGGTCTCGACTGGCGCGATGCCGACCAAGTTGAATTCCGTCTGACCGAAGTGTTCTATACCCTCGCCGAGTGTCGTCTCCGCGCCGGTAACTCAGGGGCGGCCAAACAGCTCGTCAACGATGTCCGCCAGCGCTACTACTCGAGCGCCGACCAGTCGGAAATCGAGCAGCCCGGTCCCGGCTTTACAGCCTTCGACGCTGACTGGATGCTGAGCGAATGGGGTCTCGAATTCCTCGATGAAGGCCGCCGTCGCCGCACCGACCTCCGCCGCTTCGACAAATTCACCCAGGGCCAGTGGTGGTTCTTCGGACGCGCGACCGAAACCGACCGCGAAATGCCGGCCAAACGCGACCGCCGCTATGAATGGTATCCCCTCCCCCAGGTAGCTCTGATGGTTAACCCCGGTCTTGTTCAGAATCCTAACTATTAAAATCAGACAACATGAAAAAAATCAATATATTCGGTTTCTTCCTGCTGATGCTGCTGCCGTTTGTAACCGGCTGTACAAAGGATGAAATCATCTTCGACAGCGAACTTCCCCGCTTCGAACTCCGCCCAGGCTATCAGCTTCTCGAAGTCATTGTTCCCCAGGGCACAATGGCAAGCGACAAAATCTACATCATCGGTGAATTCAACGGCGGCATGGACGCCGTCGGCGACCCCCGCTGGCAGCTCCAGAAAGCACCCGACACCGACGCCAAATGGGGCATCTATCTCAATCCCGCCGACTTCATTGCCGGCAAGACCCTGGCCGACGGTTACACCTTCTATTCGGTCGAACAGGGCGAAGAACGCTCGTTCGGAAACACCCCGGCCATCCATAAAGAAGCGCCCGCTGTCGGCGGCCGTCTGAACGTCCTCGTCTACTTCTGGGCCGACTACTTCAACAAACCCGTCGATCCCGGTGAAATCGAACACGACGGCTACGTAATCTATGTTGTCGACAATACCGGTTGGGATGACCTCGCCATGTATGCATGGGGCGACAAGGAAGCCTTCGGCGGCTGGCCCGGAATGACTCCGACAGGCAAAGTCGAAATCGACGGTGTCACATACCGCTACTTCGACACCGGCGCCGACAACGAAGAACTGAACCTCAACCTCATCTTCAACAACAACGGCAACGGCAAACAGCTCGGCGACTACAACGTCACCCTCAACCAGGACTTCTATCTCGAACTGACTCCCGACGGCGTCAACGAATTTGATCCCTCGAACGTCGTCAATCACGACGGCTACGCCATCTTCGTCGCCGACCGCACCGGCTGGGATGCACTTTACCTCTACATGTGGGGGACGGTCAACGACCTCAACGGCGGATGGCCCGGAATGGAACCCACCGGCACCCAGACCATCAACGGTGTGACCTACACTTATTTCGACCTCGGCGCGGCCAACTGTGACGCCGGTCTCGAAGAACACGTGATTCTCAACAACGGCAACGGCAAACAGATTGACGACGTGGTTGTCTTCGGCCTCGACCGTGACGTTTACGTCGAACTGACCGCGAAGGGCGCCACGGAAATCGACCCCGACACCTACTCTCCCGACCCCGTCGTTCCCGACGATCCGACCCCCGACCCCGAAGAAGAATATCACATCTATGTCCAGAACCTCACCGGCTGGAGCAACTTCTATGTCTACGCCTGGGGCGACAAGGAAGCCTTCGGCGGTTGGCCCGGAGCCACTTCGACCGAAACAAAGGTCATCGGCGGTGTTACCTATCTCGTCTTCACAGTGACCGGCAACGGCCAGACCGAAAACCTGATCTTCCATAACAACGACGGCACCCAGTACGACGCCATGGCCATCACCCTCGACAAAGACTACTATATCATCGCCAAACCCGACGGCGCCGAACTGACCGAGCCCGCGGCGACCGAAGTCAAAATCTATATCCAGGACAAGACCGGCTGGTCCGAACTCTATGTCTACGCCTGGGGCGACAAGGAAATTTTCGGCGGTTGGCCCGGAGTGAAAGCCGAAGCTACCGAAACCGTCGACGGTGTTACCTACAAAGTCCTGACCGTCGAAGGCAATGGTGAAACCGAAAACCTGATCTTCCACAACAACGCCGGCATCCAGTACGACGCCGCCACTATCACCCTCGATAAAAACTATTTTATAACCGCTGAGGTCCCAAAGGACACTGCTAAATAAAATCTCATGAAGAAATTTATCAAATCGTCATTTATCGCGGCTGTTGCTGCAATCGCCGCTACCGGATGCACATCATACGAAATCGACATGCCGGCCAATCCGCCGGAACCGGTCGTCGGCAACGAAGTTTCCACCAACGTCGTCTACCAGGCCAACCCGCGCTTCTTTGCTCAGAACGAATGTCTGAAGGCTCTCGACGCCCAGCTGCCGAGAATCGCCGACATGGGCTGTGACATCCTCTGGATCATGCCTGTCTATGAAGCCGGCGAACTCAACAGCATCGGCTCGCCCTATTGCATCCGCGATTTCAAGGCCATCAATCCCAAGTATGGTACAATGGCTGACCTGAAGACTCTCGTCAACAATGCCCATTCAAAGGGAATCAAAGTCATGCTCGACTGGGTCGCCAACCACACGTCGTGGGACCACCCCTGGATTACCGAACATCCCGACCGCTATAAGAAAGACTCTGACGGAAACATCGTTTCCCCCGACGGCTGGCACGACGTCGCCCAGCTCGACTTCAACAACCAGGCCACCCGCGAAGCCATGACCGACGCTCTGACCTACTGGGTCCGCGAAGCCGGAATCGACGGTTACCGCTGTGACTATGTCGAGGGTGTGCCCCACGACTACTGGAGCAGTGCAATCACCGCCCTCCGCGCCGTGAATCCCGACCTGATCATGCTCGCCGAATCAGCTAACACAGCTTTCTACGCCGACGGTTTCGACATGATCTATGACTGGAGCTCGGGCTCGGCTATCTCAGCCGCCTTCACCGGCGGCAAACCGACCGAGGTCATCAAGGAAGGAACCGAAGCAATGGCAAAAGTTCCCGACGGAAAATCCATTCTCCGCTTTGTCTTCAATCACGACACCGCCGCCGAAAACAACGTCGACAAGATGTTCGGCTCGCCCGCTGCAATCCCCGCTGCCTACGTCGCCGCCTCGATGCTGAACGGGACCCCGATGATCTATTCGTCGATGGACGCCGAAGGCCTGACCGGGAAACTGTCGTTCTTCAACTACAACCCGTTGACCTTCTCGTCAGAACTGACCGCGAAGTATAAAGCCATCAACGCCGCTTTCAAACAGTCAGCCGAAGTCCGCCGCGGCGAGCTCGCCGACTTCTCGAACTCGTCGGTCGTATGCTTCACCCGCGCCATCCCCGACCACTACCTGCTCGTTGCCGTCAACACGACCGGCGATGCCCAGACCGTGAAGACTCCCATCACCCTGGCCGGCTCGACCATGACCAACCTTATTGACGGAGGCCAGACCACCGTCCCGGTTGTCCTGACTGTCGAACCCAACGGCTATGTCATCCTCATGAACTAACCACGTTCCTGATCTCAAGATGAAAAAAATCCTTGTTTCACTCTTTATGCTCGCGGGCGCCCTTTCAATGGCGGCCGTGAGCATAACCTCCCCGTCGGGCGACATCCTTCTGGATGTCACCACCGACGCGGCCGGCCAACCCGTCTACACGGTTTCCTACAAAGGGAAACAGATCGTGGCCCCGAGCCGTCTCGGAATCGTCGCCGACGAAACCCGATTCACCGACGGCTTCACCATCACCGGCACCGATACCGTGACGGTCGACCGGACATGGCAGCCCGTCTGGGGAGAATATTCCGACATCCGTGACCATTTCTGCGAAATGGCCGTCCACCTCAAGGCCAATGACCCCGAGCGGCTGATGACAGTCCGTTTCCGTGTCTTCGACGACGGGCTTGGATTCCGCTACGAACTCCCCGCCCAGAAAGGCCCGAACTATCTGACCGTGAAAGACGAACTGACCGAGTTCAACTATGGCGGAGACCATACTCTCTACTGCATTCCCGGCGATTATGACACCGACGAATACCTTTGGTCCGAAACCACCTTTTCAGGCCTTGGGGAAGCTATGGGTAAATATGGCCGCCACTCCGAGGCTCAGCGGGTGAACGGACTGACCGTCCAGACCCCTCTGCTCATCAAGACCGACGACTCGGTCTACATCAATGCCCACGAAGCGGCGCTGAACGACTACCCGGCCATGCTCCTCGATGTCGACCCCGCGACTTACTCGATGAAGTCCCATCTCGTCCCCGACCGGCTCGGGGTGAGCGCCTATATCCAGCTTCCGTTCAGCACCCCCTGGCGGACGCTCATCATCAGTGACGATCCCCGCGACATTCTCGCCTCCCAGCTCGTGCTGAACCTCAACGAACCGTGTGCCATCGAAGACACCTCCTGGATCAAGCCGATGAAGTTTATCGGCGTCTGGTGGGAGATGTTTACCGGCAAGGTCAAGACCTGGGCCTACTCCGACGACTATCTCGCCAAACCCGGCATCACCGACTACTCGAAACTGAAACCCAACGGCCGTCACCCGGCCAACACCGAGAACGTGAAGCGTTACATCGACTTCGCGGCCGCCAACGGAATCGACGGAGTGCTCGTCGAGGGATGGAACGAAGGCTGGGAAGACTGGGCGTCATATCGGAAAAACCGTCAGTTCCTTTTTGACAAACCCTATCCCGATTTCGATCTCCCGGGCCTGCGCGACTACGCGAAAGAAAAAGGTGTCAAACTGATCATGCACCACGAAACCGCCGCCAACGCCACCGACTACGAACGTCAGCTCGACCGTGCTTTCCAATTCATGAAAGACAACAACTACGACGCTGTCAAAACCGGCTATGTCGGCGCTATCATTCCACGCTCCGAACACCACACCTCCCAGTGGATGGTCAATCATGCGCGCCACGTCATTGAACGCGCCGCCGACTATGAAATCATGGTCGACAGCCACGAGGCTCCGCGTCCAACCGGGCTCTGCCGCACCTATCCCAACTGGCTCGCCCAGGAATCGGCACGTGGCGGTGAATTCGAGTCGATGGGCGGAAATCCCCCGTCCCACACCTGCATTCTGCCTTTCACGCGTCTCAAAGGCGGTCCGATGGACTATACGCCCGGCCTCTTCGAAACCCGGATGAGCTACTATGGCGAAGGCAAAGACTCCCAGGCCGGAACGACCCTGGCCCGTCAGCTTGCCCTCTACGTCACGATGCCATCCCCGATCCAGATGGCCTGTGATCTCCCTGAAAACTACGAACGCTTTCCCGATGCTTTCCAGTTCATCAAAGATGTACCCGTTGACTGGTCCGATTCGCGCTATCTCGAAGCCGAGCCCAACCGATACATCACCGTCGCACGCCGAGACAAAAACTCTGACGACTGGTTTGTCGGAGCCATAACCGACGAAAACGCGCGAACCGCCAACGTCGATCTCAGCTTCCTCCCCAAAGGCGCGACCTACGAAGCCACTATCTATGAGGATGCCCCCGGAGCCCACTGGAAGGATAATCCTCAAGCCTACCGGATAAGAAAAATCAAGGTTAAATCGGGTACGACACTCAAACTTCCTCTCGCTCCCGGCGGAGGAACAGCCGTACGAATCACAAAAAATGGTTTATAAAATAAGTATCATCTCCGGTAAAAGAGATTTTTAAGATTTGAAAACAAATGTTCTTCTTGAAGGAGGCTCGCGTGTGAACGTAGGCCTCCTTCCCCATTTCCCGGCGCACGCAGGTAGCCGCCCTAAAAATCAAAAGAAATAAGGAATAATCCGCTTTTGTAGAGGGTGTTTTTCAATGCTGTTTACTTAGTCGCCGAACGGCGACGTTTTTTGCAAAACCCCGTACGTAGCGAAGCGAAGTGCGGGGTCAGACATGCTATATTCCAAGGAGTCCCTGAACAGGGACGATGTAACCTACTTTCCAATTGATCGGACAAGTCTTTTTCAAGACGATTTTACATCGTCCCCCTTCGGGGACTCGCGGACTGTGGATGCCTCGTCCTCGGGCTGAAGCCCGAGGTTTGACAGACAACGTCGCCGTTCGGCGACTAAGTTAATCAGGATTGAAATGCGTCCGTACAAAGCCGACTCCGCGGCCCCCGTAAGTTTATTATTCCCATTCTTTTATCCTCCTGGACAGGGGCTCGGCGCCGGTTCACGGATCGGCGGGTGATAGCCGAAGACATCGGCCGTCGCCGGGGCGTTCCGAAGTGCTTCGACTGTGTAGGGGTTCACCTCAACCTCCGCGAGAGGGAGGTCATCGGTCTCGGGCAACGTGAGCAGGCGGACATCGATGGCCAGATAGGCGTCCATCGGCGGCATCCGACTTGCCGCCGCATCGCTCCGGAACGGAACTCCACAGATCCGGCGGTACATGATCGAGAACAGACGGCTCCAGCGCGAATATGACTCGCCGATGAAAATGAGCGATGAGTCGCGGCACTCCGGAACGGCCGAATTGAACGCCTGCATCGCCCGACGGCCGGTCCGGTCGCGGTTGCTGTGCTCAGTCAGCCGGTCCGCACGGACCATCACCGCCGCACGGAAAGCCCCGAAGCCGCGGATATGGTCGGGCTTGCGGCCCGAAAACAGACGGACACATTTCGGACTAAGTCCGAGGGGTAGACGGACATTCTTTTTGGTCGGACCGAGGACCGCGACCGGCTCCCCGCCCCCGAACGTAGCCTGAATATAGGCCGAATAGAGAATCAGGAGCCGTTCGTAGTGGCGGTTCGGGTCGATGACATAGGCACGGACGGCGCCTTTCTTTATCCGTTGAAGCTCAAGACGGGCGATCAGAGCCTCCTCGGTCGGAAGGAGGCGGCGGCAGGCAAACCGGCTGAAAGGGCCGGCGAGTTCGCGCATTTTTGACGTCGAGGTTATTTCGGCCGCCATCGGGTCGTAGTGATAGCGCGGCGGAACTATTCTTCTGAGAGTTTTCATGTCCACAAAATTACCGCTCCGACCGCCCTTCCCTATGCCCGAATCCTCCCCAACCGGAATGGAACCGGTGACACGGTGGTGATTTTTTGGGCGAAAAACTTGACAAAGGGGGTTGAAATTTCGTAAATTTGCACCTAATTTGGCCATAAAGCCGAAAACCAATCTTCAGGGGCCGGTCGTCGGACCGGGTCCCGACTATTTTACGTAATGTCAGAAAACAATCCAAAAAGGGCCTCTCTCATCGGCTCCCGTCTTACTTCCATCCTTAGTATCAGTCTGGTACTGATCGTCGCGGGTCTGTGTGCAATTCTCGGTCTGTCTATCCACCGCGCCGCCCGAGGCGTCGGCGACAGCACCTCGATTCTTATGACCGTCGTTCCCGGCACCGACCCTCTCCGTGTCAGCGAAATCAAGCGTACGCTCAATGCCGCTCCGTGGTCCGCGAGCTATGTATTCACGCCGGCCAACGACGTGCTGGTGAAAGAGCGCGACCTGATGGATGACGATACACGCCACGGCCTCGAGCTGCTTGAAGAAAATCCTTTCGGCGACGAGTTTGTCATCACGATTGCCGACGGCTGGCGTTCGGCCGATTCGCTGACGGCTGTCAGTCAACGTCTCGCATCAATGGCCGACATCGACACCGTGACTTCCAACGCTGAGGCGATGGGTAATACAAACGAAGGCCTGACAAACGTCCTGCTGATCATCGGGACTTTCGGTGTCATCCTTCTGGTGATTTCCATCACCTTGATTATGAACACCGTGTCACTAGCGATCTACAGCCGCCGTTTCATCATCTACACAATGAAGCTTGTCGGAGGCAAGAACAGTTTCATCCGCCGTCCGTTTGTCCGCACGGCCGCCGTGAGCGGAGCCGTGTCGGGCGTCATCGCCGGTCTGGTCGTGGTCGCCGTCACCTACTATCTGGCCACCCGCGAACCGCTTTTCGCCCCCTTCCTATCGCTGACCGACGGACTGATTATCGCCGGAGCTCTGGTACTGGCCGGGGTACTGATCTGTCGCGGAGCGGCATGGTGGGCGTCGTCGCGATATCTTCGCCGCCGCTATGACCTTTTGTTTAAAAAGTAAAATTCTTAACCGATCAATTATAAAATGCAGACAAAATCTAACTACACAAAACCTCTGGGCCGCCAGGAACGTCCCGATAAATCGGGTCTTAAACGCGAACCGGCCGCTCAGATGGCTTTCGGACGACTGAACTACATATTGATGGCAGCCGCCGGAGCGGCAATCATCATCGGCTTTCTGCTGATGCTGGGCGGCTCGTCGACCACCGACAACTTCAACCCCGACATTTTCAGCACACGACGCATCGTGATCGGTCCGACTCTGGCCTTCCTGGGATTCGCGTTCATGGCAATCGCCATCATCGTCAACCCCGACCGGAAGAAGTCTAAAACCGAAGCAAACGATACTGAGACCCAAACAAATAAAGCCTTATAGAACGAAATGGAATGGTTTGACGCTCTCATTCTCGGCATTGTCCAGGGACTGGCCGAATATCTTCCCATCAGTTCATCGGGTCATCTGGAAATCTGTCAGCACCTTCTGGGCATGGACATCAGCGGGGCCGAAAGTCTCGAATTTGACGTGACGCTCCACGTTGCCACCGTCCTCAGCACAATCGTCATCCTTTGGAAACGGTTCTCGGGAATCTGTACATCGGTTCTGACATGGCGGCGCGACGAAGATTTCTATACGTTCTGGAAAATCATCGTGTCGTGTATTCCGATCGGCATCGTCGGCGTCTTCTTCAAGGACACGGTCGAAAGCTTCTTCGGCGCTCAGCTCGGCGTTGTCGGTGTCTGTCTGCTGATTACAGCGGCGCTTCTTGCTTTCGCCTACTTCTTCCGGACCCGCGGACTCATCGCGGCCCGCGGAGAGATGGGTTCGGCTTCTGTCGGACGTGACATCTCGTGGCTCGACGCCTTTGTCATCGGGTGTGCACAGTCAGTGGCTGTACTGCCCGGCCTAAGCCGTTCGGGTACAACGATTGCCACCGGCATCATCCTCGGCGACAAACGCGATCAGGTCGCCCGTTTCTCGTTCCTGATGGTCATCATCCCGATTCTGGGTCAGGCGTTCCTCGACCTTGTAAAGGGACTGTCCAACGGGGAGGCAAGCGGAATCGGAATGCTTCCCATCGCGATCGGCTTCATCTCGTCGTTCATCGTCGGTTGTCTGGCATGTAACTGGATGATCAACCTTGTCAACCGCGGCAAACTTGTCTGGTTCGCCGTCTACTGCCTGATTGTCGGACTCATCTGTATTATCGCCCGATGACCCGGTCGAAGCCTCTTGATTTCCCCGGCGGCGAGGTCCTCTACCTCGACAAACCGCTCGGCTGGACGTCGTTCGACGCCGTGAAGCGCATACGTGGCGCCATCACCCGCCGCCTTCATGTAAAGAAAATCAAGGTCGGACATGCCGGAACGCTCGATCCCCTGGCTACGGGCGTAATGATTCTGACCACCGGCCGCGCCACGAAACGCATCGAGGAACTACAAGCCGGAGTCAAGGAGTATATCGCCACGGTAACCATCGGCGCCACGACGCCGTCGTTCGACCTCGAAACCGAAATCGATGCCCGCTATCCCGCCGACCACGTCAACGCCGACTCGGTCAAGGAAGTACTCAAAAGATTCACAGGCCGGATTGAACAGATTCCGCCGGCTTTCTCAGCCATAAAGATTGACGGGAAACGCGCGTATGAAATGGCCCGCAAAGGCAAAGTGCCCGAAATGAAGCCCAAGATTCTGGTCATCGACGAGATCGAGCTTACCGATTTTATAGAGCGCGAAGACGGAATGAAAGACGCGGTCATCAGGGTCGTTTGCTCGAAAGGCACCTATATCCGCGCTCTGGCCCGCGACATCGGCCGCGCCCTCGGAAGCGGCGCCCACCTGACCGCCCTGAGACGCACCCGCGTAGGCGATGTGACTCTCGCCGACTGTCTATCGGTCGACACATTGGCCGCCCTGATTAAAGACGCTGAAGTCGTCGTGCCCGAAGACTCCACCGGTCAACCGGCCGGCTGACAACCCGATACTCTCCCCTTCCCTCCTCGAAGTTCTTCTCCCAACGAACGAAAGATTTTAATATATTCATGAAACTATCGCAGTTTAAATTCAATCTCCCCGAAAATCTGATTGCCCAGTATCCGGGCGAAGAGCGCGACATGGCGCGCCTTATGGTCGTTCATAAAAAAACAGGTGAAATCGAACACCGTGTATTCAAAGACCTCATCGACTATTTTGACGACGGCGATGTGATGGTCTTCAACGACACCAAGATTTTCCCGGCACGCCTGTTCGGAAACAAGGAAAAAACAGGTGCTAAAATCGAAGTATTCCTTCTCCGCGAGCTCAACGAGGAAAACAAGCTTTGGGATGTCCTCGTCGAACCGGCCCGCAAAATCCGCATCGGCAACAAACTTTATTTCGGCGAAAACGACTCGATGGTCGCCGAGGTTATCGACAACACCACGTCGCGTGGCCGGACACTCCGTTTCCTCAATGACCAGCCCCACGACGAATTCAAAAACGATCTCTATACCCTCGGACATACCCCTCTGCCCGAATATATCAAACGCGACGCCGAACCGTCAGACCGCGAGAACTATCAGACTCTCTACGCTTCGAAGGAAGGTGCGGTCGTGGCTCCGGCAGCCGGGCTCCATTTCTCCCGCGAGCTCCTGAAACGCCTTGAGATCAAAGGAGTCAAAGAAGCTTTCATCACCGTTCACAGCGGTTTGGGCAATTTCCGCGAAATCGACGTGGAGGACCTCACTAAACACCGCATGGACTCGGAACAGATGGACGCGTCGCCCGAACTGATCGCGACTGTCAACCAGGCCAAGGACGAAGAACGTCAGGTCTGCGCGGTCGGGACATCGGTTCTGCGCGGAATCGCCAGCGCCGTTTCAATGGGCGGACATATGAAGGTCTACCAGGGCTGGACCAACAAATTTATCTTCCCGCCCTATGACTTCACCGTCACCACCTCGCTGGTCACCAACTTCCACCTCCCCTACTCGACAATGCTCATGATGGTCGCCGCTTTCGGCGGATATGACCTCGTGATGAAAGCCTACAAGGAAGCCATCAAGGAGGGATATCGTTTCGGCTGTTATGGCGACGCGATGCTGATTCTTCCCTGACGAAGGCCTTCAAACCGTTTTATTCCCCCTTAGCAAACGTGAAAATAGAAGATACATCATTCATCGACATTCCCGACACCCTCTCGTCGACGGCCGTTGACCCCTCGGTGACAGCCGCCAAACAGAGATTTTCGATCGTGGGCAACTCACCGGCCCTGACAGCCGCCATCGAACGCGCGGTCAAGGTGGCGCCTATCGATCTGTCGGTGCTTGTCGTTGGCGAAAGCGGGACCGGTAAAGAGTTTTTTCCCCAGATCATCCATCAGGGCTCGCCGCGCCGTCACTCCCGCTACATCGCCGTGAACTGTGGCGCCATCCCCGAAGGGACGATCGATTCTGAGCTTTTCGGCCACGAAAAGGGCTCGTTTACCGGCGCCGTGGCTTCACGCAAAGGCTACTTCGAGGAGGCCGACGGCGGAACTATTTTCCTCGACGAAGTCGCCGAACTTCCCCTGACAACCCAGGCCCGTCTTCTGAGGGTTCTCGAAACGGGCGAATTTCTGAAAGTCGGCTCATCCACGGTCCAGAAAACGAATATTCGCGTTGTCGCCGCCACCAACGTCGACCTGCGCCGGGCCATCGCCGAAGGGAAATTCCGCGAAGACCTATACTATCGACTTTCGACGGTTCAGATCAATGTCCCGCCATTGCGCGACCGTGGCCGTGACATCGAACTGCTTGCCCGCCGGTTTGCCGCCGATTTCACCGACCGCTACCGGACAGCCCCCTTTGAATTCGACGCCGATGCACGCGAACTGTTCATGAGATTCGACTGGCCGGGAAATGTACGGCAGCTGAAAAACGTCATCGAACAGATTTCTCTCTTCGAAAGCGGGAAAAAGGTGACAGCCGATGTCCTCAAAGGCTACCTCGAACCGCCGTCGCCCGAGTCTCCGACGCGACGCCCGGAAGGTAAACCGGGACTCACGACCGCCCACACCTACGAACGCGAACGCGAGGTGTTGTTCAACATGATTTTCTCGTTGCGCGGACGTGTGGACGAACTTTCCCGGCGCCTGGATGCGGTCGGCGGTTCGCAGACACCGGCCGGTACGGGGCGTTGTCTGCCCGCGTGCATCGACAAAACAGGCGACGCCATCCAAAAACCGGCCGACGTGACCGAAACCGAACCAACCGGCGGCGACGCCTCGTCGACCTTGGCCGACAACGAACGCCGCGCTATCGAGGAAGCCCTTCTGAGAAACGACGGGCGCCGGCGTCCCACGGCCCGCGAACTCAACATCCCCGAGCGGACTCTCTACCGAAAAATCAAAGAATACGGGCTCGAATAGGCCCCGGTCACAAATACCTATCATTCTCATCTCCCGATATGAAAGCCAAGCTGTTTGTCCCGCTTCTCGCCGCCATCATGGTCCTTCTGCCGGCATCGTGTACCATAAAGTACACACCCAACGGAGCTTCCCTCGACTACACCATTTATAAAACGGTTCACGTCAGCGAGTTTCCCATTCGTGCCGCTCTGGTGTATGCTCCCCTCCAGCAGGTCTTTGAAAACGAACTGCTCGACTATATCACGCGCAACACCCGCCTGCAGACCACCGACGGCCCTTCGGACCTCTCTCTCGAAGGCGAAATCACGACCTATAACCTGACTCCCCAGGCCGTGACCGAGGACGCTTATGCATCGAAAACACGACTGACTATCGGAGTGAGAGTGAAGTACACCGACAACAAGAACGAACGCAACAATCTCGACCAGACCTTCTCGGCCTATCGCGACTTCGATGCGACCGAGCTGCTGATCGACGTGCAGGACCAGCTGTGTCAGGAAATCTCCAAAGAGCTTGTCGATCTGATTTTCAACGCCACCTTCGGCAACTGGTAACCAATTCAATAATACCATGGACCCCAATCTCCGTCAACCCTACGACATCTTCCCGGCCATGAGACGTCTCAAAGCCGAAGGCACGACCATGTCGCCCGACGAGCGCCGACGGCTTCTGGCGATGGTCGCCATCAATGCGGCCGACCGCAACGCGGTTGCCCTGGCCGTCGACATGACCGGTGACGATTTCGCCCACATCTATCCTCCCGAACCCGAGCCTGAAAAAATCACCACCGAGGGTGCGATTGAAACCTTCCTCGACAAATTCGGCCATTCGTCACCCGACGAGGACGCCTTGCTCGAACGTTTGATTTTCAATCCGGTCCCCGACTATTCAAGCGTACTGGCCGAGCAAGACATCGCCGACGAAAAGACAGAACCCGCTCCCGCGGCCGACACCGACATCGAAGGCCTCGCCGCCATCGCGACGGCAATCAACACCACGCCACCGGCGGCTGAAAATCCGGTTCAACCAGAAGTCCGCGACGTGACTCCGACACCGGCCCCGGCTCCCCCGGCTCAGAAACCTCGTCAGCGACAGGCTGAACCGGCCCTGACCCTCGAACTCGCCAAAATTTTCATCAAACAACAGCGTTTTGACCGCGCTCACGAGATTATTTCCAAAATAAGTTTGAATAATCCGGAAAAAAGTGTTTACTTTGCAAACCAATTGCGTTTCCTCGAAAAACTCATAAAAATCCAACGGCTTCAGTCAGCCGCCCGCGAGGCGCGACGCTAATAAAATCCACTAAAAACCGAGCCTTGTACAGGCTTCACAAAAACAAAAATATGAACGTATTATTCATTATCCTGACAGTGATCAGCGCGATCTTCATGATCGGCATTGTTTTGGTTCAGAAATCGAAAGGCGGAGGCCTTTCATCCCAGTTCGGCGGTGGCAACCAGGTCCTGGGTGTCCGTGGCACTAACAAATTCCTTGAAAAAGCCACCTGGACTCTCGCCGCTCTCATTCTGGTATTCTCGGTATGCTCGGCCTACACCCTTCCCAAGGCCGGTCAGGACATCAAAACCAAAACCAGCGCGGCCGCTCCCGCTCCCCAGCAGCAACAGCCTGCTCCCGAAGCCGCCAAATAAGAGAACTGTCTCTCTTAGGACTTCGCCGGTTTCCCCGGCTGTCCCCACAAATCGATCAAAACAAAACAGGCCGATAAGCCACCAGGCTTGTTGGCCTTTTGGGGTTAGCCTCCGTTGACAAAGATAATCAATCAATATTCCCGGACAATGACACAATCCTCTCTTTCCGCCGAAAAAAGCGTCAGATCGCGGTCAGATCTCGAACTGATGGCCCCGGCCGGCTCGTTCGAATCGCTCCACGCGGCCATTGAC
The DNA here is from genome assembly GCA_964454925.1 of uncultured Bacteroides sp. Taxonomy (GTDB): domain Bacteria; phylum Bacteroidota; class Bacteroidia; order Bacteroidales; family Muribaculaceae; genus CAG-873. The sequence goes on along the minus strand of CAYVXC010000006.1, from coordinate 2,700 downwards.
GCCGGCGCCGACGCCGTTTATTTCGGCATCGGCACACTCAACATGAGGTCGCGGTCGAGCGTCAACTTCACGATCGATGACCTTCACGAAATTGCCCGGATATGCCGCGACGCCGGTGTCAACAGCTATCTGACCCTGAACACCGTTCTGTTCGACAACGATCTGAACGCGGCCCGTGAGATTGTAGACAATGTGAAGGAAGCCGGCGTTTCGGCCATCATAGCGGCCGACATCGCCATTATTCTTTACGCGCGGTCTGTCGGCGTCGAGGTCCACATCTCGACCCAGGCCAACATCACGAATTTCGAAACCGTCAGGTTCTATGCCCAATGGGCCGATACGGTCGTCCTCGCGCGCGAACTGAACCTTGACCAGGTTGCCGAGATTCACAACCGGATCGTCGCCGAGGATCTCCGCGGTCCCGGCGGAGGACTCGTCAAAATCGAGATGTTCTGTCACGGAGCGTTGTGCATGGCGACTTCGGGAAAATGCTATATGTCGCTCCACGAAATGAACTCGTCGGCCAACCGGGGCGCTTGCACCCAGATCTGCCGTCGGGCTTATACCTTGACCGACAGCGACACCGGCGACCAGATCGAAGTCGACAACAAATACCTCATGTCGCCCAAGGACCTCAAGACCATCCACTTCCTCAACAAGATGGTCGACGCGGGAGTGAGCGTTTTCAAAATCGAAGGCCGTGCCCGCGGTCCCGAGTATGTAGCCGAAGCAACGGCGGTCTACTCGGCGGCCCTGACAGCCATTGCCGACGGAACATACGGCGACGAGTTCATAGCCGAGGCCGACAGCCGTCTTGAAAAGATCTTCAACCGCGGCTTCTGGAACGGATATTATCTCGGCCAGCGCCTCGGCGAGTGGAGCCATAAATATGGTTCTTCGGCTACACGTGTCAAACAATATGTAGCCAAGGGCGTGAAGTATTTCTCAAAGTTAGGTGTCGGCGAATTTATTCTTGAAGCAGGCGAGCTTTGCGTCGGCGACGAGATCGTCATTACCGGTCCGACAACGGGCGCCATAATCATGACCGTGGACGAAATCCAGGTTGACTGCCGGCCCGTCGAAAAAGCCGTGAAAGGCGATGCTTTCTCAATCAAGACCGACCGGAAAATACGTCCCGCCGACCGGCTTTACCGCTGGGCTCCGACCTCGGTTGCTCCGCGTCACGAACGATTCTGACCGACTATGAGAAATTTCCTGATCTGGACTTCAAAATATTTCTCGATTCCGGGGCTGCTGGTCATCGGTCTGATTGTCTATCTCATCTTTTTTCAGGAAAATTCGGTGGGTCAGATTTACTCTTACCGCCGGACTATCGACTCGCTCGAGACACGCATCGGAGTCTATCGCGACACGTTCGAATATTATCATTCGCTCAATGAGCGCCTCGACAACCGCGACCCGGCCATTCTTGAGCGCATAGCCCGCGAACGACACGACATGAATATGGAAAACGAAGACGTCTATGTCTTTAAATAACGAAAGAAACAAGCAATGAAAGCGATATTGCCAACAATACTGATCTGGACCGGAATGGTCGCCATCGTCATCGGGCTGGTCATGCCACTCTTCACCGGACCTCAGGACGCGGTCTTCAAATGGGTTTTCGCGGTCGGCGCGGCGCTCAATCTTGTCGGCCGTCTGTTCTCTCCCTATACCGGATCAAACATCCGCGTGAAACGTCTCGTCCGCATTGAGTTATGGGCGGCGCTGTTCTTCGGCGTGGCCACGTACTTCATGTTCTACGGCACCCAGCCCAGCGAATGGATTGTCTTTGTCCTCGCCGGGGGCGCCATCCTGACCTATACCTCTATAATGATTCCTATTGTTCAACGAAAGAAATAATAACTCAACCTTTTAAAATCGTTTCCAATATCCTATGAATATGATTTCTATGTTTCGCCCCGCGGCCATGCGGGTGATCGGGCTGGCCTTGATTGCCGCCGGTATGTCGGCCTGTAACGGCAAGGACGATCCCATCGATGTCACACTGACCTATGATTTCAATTTCCCCGCCTCGGTCTACAACACCACCGGGTATTGGTCAGAAGTATATAACACGGGCGAACAGTACCAATCGTTCGTCGTAAGCGCAGCCGACGGCTACGCGGCCGCTTCGTTCAGCCACTCAGCCAGTGCCGACGAATGGGACGGAGTCGTCTATCGCTCCTACACGGGGTTCTGTCCGTCGCGTGTCGAAGACACCCAGGATCACTCGAACGAAGACTGGATCGACTATCAGTGGGCGGCAATGGCACGCTCGCAGAGCTCGACCGGCTATCTCATCGCCCACTGGGACGTAAACGAAACATCGGGCAATCATTCATGTGCAATCGCATTTGACCACTATATCGTTCCCAAATCTATCAAAATCGCCAACACGGCGTGGGGATACTGGGCAATGAAGAACGGATCGGCTTTCAGCCGTCCGTTCGGTCCGACCGACCGTTGCACCCTGACCATCCACGGTGTCATGGGCGATGTGGTTGTCGGCGAAGTCAGCGTAAACCTCGCTGCCGACGGAAAAATTCTTGACAGCTGGCATAACGTAGACCTCTCGACGATCGGCCAGTGCACGGGCTTGTACTTCACCATGACATCGACCGACACCGGCGACTGGGGAATGAACAATCCCGCCTACTTCGCTATCGACGACCTCATGGTGACCTATCTCGCCGCCAT
>CAYVXC010000005.1:0-37365 GCA_964454925.1 uncultured Bacteroides sp. | reverse complement strand
GAGAGCGGAGATCAGCAAAGGATATATTCAAAGAGAAAAACAGCAATACAAAAAAAAGGAGACCGAAGTCTCCCAGAGATTAAGTAATTTTGTATTGCATATGAAAAAACATTTAACCTCGGAACAAAGGTACGAAATTTACCTTGGAATAAAAAGAGGATGGAACAGAAGCCGCATCGCGCGGCACGGCTCTTTCATTTAAAATCCCGTCATTGATTCCGAAATACTCTTATTTTATAGCCGTCGCATCCCCCAATATTTTCATGAATGGTTTACCCGTAACAAGAGTGACAAAATAAGAATAAACATCTGATATTCAGATAAATTAGCCATAAAAAATTTGGTCAAGTGACAAATTATTCGTAATTTAAAGGGTTGAAAATAAACAGTTATGAATAATTGCACACTTGACCAAAAACTCTTTTCAGGCCCCGGAAAGGCAGCCAATACGACCACAAATGTACAAATAAAATCCCATACCGCCATCCCCGAAGGCAGTATTATGAAAGGACTAATGGATTTTGCTTTCTCCACGCCTGATTTTCGAAGAACCGGCAGAGAGAACTATCGCCATAAACTGGTAGACATCATCATGTTGATGATATTGGCAAGAATGTCTAAATGCGTGAGACGTGCAGATATAATCGAATTTGGCAGACGCAATCTGAGGAAGCTCCAGTCGATAGGATTATTAAATAACGGCATACCATCAGAACCCACATTATGCCGTGTCGAGAATGGTATTGATTCAGTGGGACTTGCCGAACAAATGGCTGAATTTTCCGGAGTGTTCCATGATGAGCTTGCCAAAGGGTGCGGTTATGTAGACATTATCTGTATTGACGGCAAGGCTATGTGTGGAACCGTTCAGGCGAACGGACGCAATCCCGATATTGTCTCAGCCTATTCTCACTCCACTGGTATAACGTTGGCAACAGAGGCCTGTAGGGAGAAGAGCAATGAAATAATGGCCGTCCCGGTGCTGATTGACAAGATAGACATTGCAGGCAAACTGGTAACGGCGGACGCTATGTCGATGCAGAAGGATATCATTGATAAGATAAGAAAAAAGAACGGGTATTTTCTGATAGAGCTCAAGGCAAATCAGCCCGCACTTCGCTATGGAGTGGAGGACCGTATTAATCAACATCTCCCCCGGTTCTCTTATACAGAAGGGCCCGAACTCGGGCATGGAAGAATCGAGCCCCGGACATACAGCGTATATGACGGACTTGAACTCATTGCAGACAAAAACAAATGGGGAGGCAATCTTACAGTAGTGAAGTTTGTATCACACTGCACAAAAAAATCAACGGGTGCACAAACGGCAGAAACAAGACTGTACGTGTCAAATCTTCCCGATGACACTCCCTGGATCGGAATGGCTGTCCGAAAGCACTGGTCCATAGAGAGCATGCACTGGGGGCTTGACTTCAATCTGTTGCAGGACAGTATAAAACGCAAGACCTACAAGGCTGCCAGAAACCTTGACACTCTGCAACGGATCGTATACTCGCTGTTTTCTATCTGGAAAGGACGCAGAAAGAAACTTTCAGATAAGGCTAAAGGTCTGGCACAGCTTATGAGGCATGTTTCAGGCAGTATGACCATACTGTTACGCTTTTTATCTCAAAAATAAGAAAAATACATCTTTCAAAGCAAAGATAAATAGCTGACATATACAATTTAAAGATTTACCCGATTCAAAATGAACCGGGTAAGGGGACTATCAGCTTATGATGGTTTTAAATGAAAGAGCCGTGCGATCTTGTCGGAGATGACTCTGAGTTATTGACCGGTACAAAAGGAGAAGAATGTCAGAATGAGCGTTCAACCATGTCTGAAAGTTGAGCGATAGTTTTATGGCCACTTTCGCGCATCAATTCTTCGCCTTCTTTGTAGACGATGTAAGTCGGATACTCACGGAGTTTATAGTCAACTTTGTATTGTCCGTTATAAGAAGCATCGACAGGGATTATGTGGGCCTTACCAGCATATTTATTCTTGAGTTCTTTAACGAGATAGTGTACTTCGACTGAGTCATTCATTCCTGCGTGTTCAAACACAAGCATTGTCGGAATTTTTTCTTCGATGGCTTTTTTGTATGATTTCATAGTTCAATTGTTTTATGTTTCAGTATAGTAACAATTGAAGATCATTATTGGTTTGCAAGCCGCACGAATAATGGGAGCCGGGACGACGATACTGTCCCGTTTTTGTCCCGGTTAATTTGAAAAATCGCCCGTAAGTTGTTGACTTACAGGCGATTAATCCTTAAAGGGTCGGGGTGAGAAGACTCGAACTTCCGACCTCCACGTCCCGAACGTGGCGCGCTGCCAACTGTGCTACACCCCGATTGGCATTTCCTTTCGTGAAGAGTCACGACCGGTGGTTGGCCTTTTCGAGTTGCAAAGTTACGAAATTTTTCTCAAATGAGATAATTTTGGTGTAACTTTTTTGGAACCAATTTTCCGGAGCGGTGGTTTAGACGAATATCGTCAGGCAAATCCAGATGGTGAGCATGGCCAGAAGGAGGGCGCAACCGGCGATAAGAGATGTGATTGCGATGTTTCTGCGCGCACCGGGCGGTATCCGGCAACCAATTGCGGAAAATACAATTCCGCATACGGTAAGTATCAGTGCAAGCCAGTCTACAATCGGCATCGCGCACCAGGCGAGAATCGTAACGATTAGGCCGATAATCGCAAAACGTCGATTACGGCTATAGACGCCCGATTTGTTTTGATCGGGTTTGATTTCTTTAATATCGTTGGTAGCTTCCATTGAGTGGTTGTTTTCAATTTTAGACGTCGGAGAGCGGACGTGGTTTAATGTTCAGCAATTATTTTCGTCCGAAGTCCGCCGGGATTTCACCCCATTCTTCGGTATTCCATTTGAGTAGCGGGTTTGGAATGTTATGAGTGGCAATCCAGATGTCGGCTCGTTTCAGAATTTCGAGCAGGCGGTCGTTTCGGCCAGTCGGAGTGATTGTCGTTTTCGAACGGCGGTTTCTGATCCAGCTGAGCGCGGTACGTGAATCGGAATAGATCGGTGTGGTAGTATCGCCTTTGTTGGCGAGCATGGCTGCTGCATGGATAATAGCCAAGTATTCGCCTATGTTGTTTGTCCCGTCTTCAAGCGGTCCGACTTTGAATATCTCTGTGGCCGATCCGACCGCAACGCCACGATATTCGACAGGGCCGGGATTGCGCGAGCATGCCGCATCGACAGCAATTGCGTCCAGTCTGATTTCCGGAAAGGCAGCGTAGTTTATCACCGAAGGACGATTGTTAGCGATTGCTCTGAAAACCGCGGTGTAGTCTCTTGGGTCTCCACGGAAAGCCTCGGTCGCAGTCTCAAGATCGTCAAACGATTTGAAGCGTGCACCCGAATAGCCGTTGATCTGGTCCTGACAGTCTTCCCAGGTATCATATATTCCGGGAGAATGGCCTTCCCAGACAACGTAGTATTTTTTCTTCTTAGATGCCATTAATGTAATTTATGAGAATGACAGGAGGAGGTTAATATCGATGGCTTTGAGACCAAATTTATCGGCGAGTCTCTGGTTGACAACACGTCCACGGTAGGCAACGATCCCCGGTCTCAGTCCGCTGTCGATTTTAAGCGAGTTTTCTACTCCGGAGCCACTGCCGACAAGACGAGCCAGAAGCGGAATGAGTTCGTTTGTCAGAGCCATTGCCGTAGTTCGCGGAACCGCTCCGGCAGCGTTGATGTAGCATACTCGTGGCCCGTCAGCCATAGGTTTGTCATGTCCGGTCGAAGCGGCTGCTAAGTCGATACAATGTAGGGTGGGGAAGACCGATGAGATACCCGATCGGGCTGTCAGATCGAAGATTACCACACCTCGTTTCATTTCCTCGACCACCGAATCGGCGATTGAAAAAGGAGCGAAAAGGGAAGTCGCCACAACGATGTCGGCTGTAGATAGTGCTCGACCTAATACCCTGGGATGGAGGGCCGACCCGATGACCGCCGGACCAAGTTCTCCCATCGCGTCACGCAGGCTGTAGGGGTCGCTGTCAAACAGTCTCACGATTCCGCCCAAACCGATTGCCGATCGAGCGGCCGCCAAGGCTGCCATCCCCGAACCGAGGATCAAAACTTCAGCAGGATTAACGCCCGCGACGCCTCCAAGAAGAATTCCTTTGCCGTGGTCTGCATCGGCCAGAAGCGACGAGCTGATGGCGATGGCCGCGCGACCGTCGATCTCACCGAGAATGTCGGCGACCGGTCTGTTTCCGCGGCTATCGGCCACGAGATTCAGCGCGATGACAGTCACCCGCCTCTGGAGGAGGATCTTGAGAGTCTCAGTCGATTGACCGACCGATTCCTGTAGCGTCATGAAGAGTGTTCCCGGTTGAAGCCTGGCCGCTTCGGGAGGTGTAAGCGATCCGAGATAGATGACTATGTCGGCTGCAAGAGTCTCAGTCCGCGTCGCGAGATTGGCTCCCGCCGCGGCATACCGGCGATCATCGTAGTGGATCGGCTGGCCGGCATTACTTTCGATGCGGACTTCATATCCATCAGAAACGAGAATCGACGCGCCTTCTGGGGTCAACGGAACACGGCGTTCATCGGGAAGCCGGGGAGCGGGAATCCCGATTGAATAAACGCGGCGACCTTTTTTAATACGGGTCAGTTGTTCGAGAATTTCGGGGGTTATCATCGGAGTTGGAATTTTTCAATGAATTGTTCGACCGACTGATTGATCATAGGTTCATCTTCGAGCCGCGAAGCATCGAAGCGATAGGGTGCACGCTCATAGAACGGCCGTCGCGATTCGAGCGCTTCGGCGACGAATTCCCGGAGTTCATCGGGCGATTTCCCGGCGACCAAAGGTCGCTTGGATTGTCCGAGCAGAAGCCGTTCTACGAGTCGTTCAACCGGAGCTTCGAGTAAAACGGTCATACCGGCATCGTTCATCAGGTCGAGGTTATTTCCGAAGCAAGGAGTCCCGCCGCCCACGGCTACGATCGTCAGGCGATCGGCGCTACGACCGATAACTTCAACCAGAGTCTCGCTCTCCATTTTTCTGAAAGCATCCTGTCCGTGGTGCTTGAAAATGTCGGACACCGACATCCGGGCTTGGCTTTCAATTTCATCATCAAGATCGATGAAATCACAACCGAGACGATACGCAAGTGCCCGGCCAAGTGTAGACTTGCCCGAGCACATATATCCTATGAGGAAAATTGTTTTATTCACTTTTTGGTGTCAGCCTGCTTGGCGAGCAGGTCGCGGATTTCGGTCAGGAGTTCCTCCTGAGTAGGTCCAGCGGGTGCCGGTGCGGGAGCCTCTTCTTCTTTCTTACGGCGCATCTTTTGCATTACGCGAATGGCGACGAAGATACAGAATGCGATGATCAGAAAGTCTACAACGGTCTGAACGAACGAACCCCATGTGATAGCAACTTCGGGTTCAATGATTTCGGTTCCTTTGGTGACACCTTCTTTGAGTACAAATTTAAATTCACTGAAATTCGTGCCGCCGGTCAGAACACCGATACCGGGCATGATAATGTCGTTGACAAGCGAAGTAACGATTTTGCCGAAAGCACCGCCGATGATAACACCGACTGCCATATCAACAACATTGCCTTTCATGGCGAAGTCTTTGAAATCCTGGAAAAATTTTCCCATTGCTGTAAGAGTTTTTAGGGTTAGTTTTTTGAAACGTTTTGTAGAATTAGCGCCCTGTGGAATTGGCGACCTTTTCACTTCAAACGCATCAGCCAACAGAAAGTTCACTCATCAAACAATTTTTTTGAAAAATTCTGACTTCACCGACGGCGAACGAATTACTTGACGTTGCCTGTCAGCGGTGAGTAGTCCCGGCTATAGCGCAGCATCTGGTCGGGGTAGCTTTCTTCATAAGAGACTGTTACATCAACCGGATTCCCGTTTTTATCGGTGACAAGGGTGTAAACCGGGTTGACGAATCCGCGATAGGGGGCGATATTCAGGCTCGAGTAACGGTCAAGCACTTCTTTATGAATTTCGGGATTGACTTTGACAGCATAGTCGGCGACGAGCTGACGACCGGCTTCGTAGTCGCCTTCACTCTTGATGCGTTGGATCTCGGCAAGAAGCTGGCCAAACAGATCGCGCAGGCCTTCGTAGTCGTTGACTTTTACAAACGTCTTTCCGTCGATTTTGACGAGTTCGACTATGTTCTTGTCCTGACCGTGTTTCAGAGCCCAACCGGCGATAAGCTGGCGGTTACGCATGTGTGCTTCCTCGATATCGTTGCCCGGTTCGATTCTTACGAGCTGGGTCATCAGACCGTTGAGCATATACTTATAATATTCGGCCTTATAAGCATCGGGATTGTCAAGGAGACCGAGTTCGATCAGTTTAGGATCGGCCAGGTAATAGAGCGCGAAGAGATCAGCGCGGGCTTCCTCGAGTGTGGACCCGTGGGCTTTCAACGCATCGGGATCAACTCCGGGAAGAAGTTTGCCCGATCCGTGTCCGAGACATTCGTGGAGGTCAGTGTGAAGATTGTCGGTGATAAAGAGATATTTGTCAAGAAGATCACGAGTCGGTGCATCGATGACAAATTCTTCGTTGAAGCCGTTCCCATGACTTGCCTTGTCGTATGCGTCGGTTATATTCTCGATGGTTACCGACTTCGAACCGTGAGCGGCACGAATCCAGTTGGCGTTGGGCAGGTTGATGCCGATGGGTGTGGCGGGATAAGCGTCGCCGGCGAGGATAGCGGCGGTGATTACCTTGGCGCTGACGCCCTTGACGGTGTCTTTCTTGAAGCGTTTGTCAACGGGCGAGTGGTCTTCAAACCATTGAGCGTTGTTGCTGATGGTTTCGGTACGCTGGCTAGCCTCGTTGTTCTTGAAGTTGACAATTGATTCCCATGCACCGGTCATACCGAGGGGATCGCCATAGCTTTCGATGAAACCGTTGATGAAGTCAACACGTGAATCGGTGTCCTCGACCCATTTGATTGAGTACTCATCAAACGTTTTCAGATCACCGGTTGTGTAGTATTCAATCAAAGTATTGATGATGTCGCGTTGCTTGTCGTTTTCAGCGTATTCGGCTGCCTTTTTCAGATTCTCGACGATTTTCTCGATAGCTTTGCTGTAAAGTCCACCGACCTTGTAGACTTGTTCGGTCAGTTTCCCGGTCTTGGAGTCGCGGACAACGCGGGTGTTGAGGCCGTAGGAAATCGGGGTCATGTCGGTTGTGTCCTTCAGGGCGCCGTAGTAGGCTTCGACTTCTTCCTGAGTCACGCCGTCGCCATAGAGGTTGTTGGCCGAGGTGGTGATCAGGTCGACGCCGTCGGCCTGGTTGACGCGCTTGGCGTAGATATCGGGGTGGAAAATCATCATGGCATAATACTCGGCATCGCTGATGATATTACCATATTTACGGACAGCATCCATGAACCATTCGGGCGAGAAGCCGGGTTGGAACTTATCGGTGGAGTAGTGATGGTGGATGCCGTTGCCAAACCAGACCTGTTTGAGATAGGTCTCGAATGCTTTGAAATCTTTGGAGTTACGATCCCCTTTATAGTTTTTGTAGATGTTTTCGAGGGCTACACGAATGGGCAGGTTAATTTCGCAGTTCTGATCCCAGAGGATGTCGCGGCCGTTGAGAGCGGCCTCGGTCAGATAATAGATGAGGAGTTTGCGGTTCAGGTCGAGGGATTCGAATTCAGGAACCTGATAGCGTAGCACTTCGATGTCAGCGAAGCGGTCGGTTACATATTCAAACGGTTTCGAACCGTTTTGGGGAGTATCTTTAGCCATAGCCGGTTGTAATGAAGTTAGGGCGACTGCCGCAATTCCGGCTGTCAGTTTGATTTTCAGTCCGTTCATAATGGTGGTTATATTGGAGTGATTGATTATTCGATATAAAGAATTAGGCCTTTGAGGTATTCGCCTTCGGGATGGTAGATGTTGACCGGGTGGTCGGCCGGCTGGGTTAACTGATGAAGGATGCGGACACGGCGACGTGTCTGTGCGGCAGCTGAGAAAACCGCGAGCCTGAACTGTTCCTTGGTTACAGCCTGACTACATGAAAAGGTGAAAAGGATTCCTCCGGGGGCAATTTTTTCGATAGCTTTCGCATTAATCCGCTGGTAACCTCGGAGCGCATTCCGGAGCGCGGACCGATGTTTAGCGAAAGCAGGCGGATCGAGCACAATGAGATCATACTGGTCCTTATCCATATTATCGAGGAACTTGAACGCATCAACTGCAAAAGACTTGTGACGGTCAGTCTCACCGAAATTCAGAGCCACATTGTCGTCGGTGAGTTTGATCGCTTTTGCCGATGAGTCGACCGAATCGACATGTTCAGCTCCGCCGTCGAGTGCATAGACCGAGAATCCGCCTGTATAACAGAAAGTATTGAGGACTCTCCGGCCGCTGGCAAAGCGTTTAAGCAGTTGCCGGTTGTCCCGTTGGTCAACAAAAAAACCGGTTTTCTGACCTTTGAGCCAGTCGACATGGAATTTTAGGCCGTTTTCGGTGGCTACATCGTTTTCGAAACGGCCGATGATGTAATCGTTGACCGGGTCGAGTCGGGCCATGAATGGTAAGGTGGTCTCTGACTTATAATAGACATTTCTGATGCCGGCGCCGGGGAGTTCGGTGAGCGCTCGGGCAATGATATTTCGGGAGAAATGCATTCCGACTGAATGAGCCTGGAGTACAGCAGTCGGACCATAAACGTCAACAACGAGTCCGGGGAGAAAATCGCCCTCGCCGTGTACGAGTCGATAGGCATCATTGTCCTTGCGCGCCAGACCGAGAGTCTGTCTGAGCCTGTAGGCATCCTCAATCCTCGAAGCGAAAAAGTCGTCATTGATAGCGCGATCACCAAAATCGAGAATACGGACCGCGATACTTCCAATCTGATAGTGTCCAACACCGATGACTCGGCCGTCAGAGGCCGTTACGCGTACAATATCACCCTCGTTAAGATCTTCGGGAACATATTTTAGTGCGCCCGAAAAGACCCAGGGGTGAAAGCGGTCGAGAGAGTCTTCCTTGCCACGGGCAAGAATTACTGCGGGATATTCTGAAACCATCGTGTCTATTTGATAATCAGTCTGTAAATGTCGTTAGCGTTTGCATAGATGAGCAACAGGAACAGGAACGCCATGCCGGCCATCTGGGCATACTCAAGGAACTTTTCAGAAGGTTTCCGACGAGTCACGATTTCATAGAGAGTGAAAAGAACGTGACCACCGTCAAGCGCCGGAATCGGGAGAATGTTCATAAATGCCAGAATTACCGACAGGAATGCGGTTAGATTCCAGAACTTTTCCCAGTTCCACTGATCGGGATACATGTCGCCTATCGCACCGAAACCACCGATGCTCTGAGCTCCGGTTTTAGTGAAAAGAAGTTTCAGGGAACTAACGTAGGAAGTCAGACGGTCGACGCCTTTGGTAATTCCGACCGGAATCGACTCGAAAAATCCATAATTGATTTCCTTTATGTCGAAAATCTCTTCGGGGGGAGTCAGTTGAATTCCGATTTTGCCATCTGAGTTCACGTGGGTTTCGACCGAGACCGGTTTGCCGTCGCGCAGAACCGTTATCTCAACATTTGAATCCGCGTGTTTTAGAAGTGCAGGTTCGAGTTCAGTGAACGAGGGAGTCGTATCGTTGCCGACTTTGACAATCCGGTCGCCTTCAAGCATTCCGGCGTCAGCAGCACCTTCGCCGGCGATAGTCTTGGAAATATATACCGGCAGACGGAGAGCGACCGGCGAAGACTTACGGTCGGGATCGGCGAATTTCTCGGTTGTACCCTGAGGAATTGTTATAAGCGTATCACGGCCGTCGCGGATCACGTTTACTTTTGTACCGTCCTGAATCAGTTTCCAGACAATCATGTCGTCGGCCGGGTCAAGAGTTTCGCCATCGATGGCCGTCAATCGGTCACCGTTATGAAAACCCGCTTCGACCAGCTCGGGAGCGAAATCAACACCCTCGGTCATGTTTTCGAACGGTATTACGCGGTCTCCCCAATGGATAGCGATACCGATATAGATGACGATAGCCAGGATGAAGTTAAACAGCACACCTGCAATCATAACCATCAGACGCGGCCAAGGCTTCTTGGCTCTGAATTCCCACGGTTCGGGTTCGGCCGACAGTTTCTTGGCGTCGGTGGTTTCATCAATCATGCCGTCGATGGCACAGTAGCCACCGAGCGGAAGCCAGCCGAGACCATAGATGGTGTCGCGCCACGTTGGTTTGTTTGGATCCTCCGCCGGATTAGGCTTGCCGACTTTAAACGTCCAGAGCGCACGTGGTTCTTCGGTGACCTCGGTTTTATTTTCGGTTTCACCGTCGGCATTGGTTTCCTTGACTTCTTTTTTTGTCTTGTGAGTCCAGGCAATAAGTTGGACTGTTCCTTTGCGCGGATCATATTTCGCAATCGAAAACCACGGGTTGAAGAAAAGATAGAAGCGGCTGACCCTCATTCCGAAAATTCGGGCGAAAATATAGTGGCCAAACTCGTGGATAGTCACGAGAATAATGAAAGCCAGAATTAGCTGAGCCGCTTTGATAAGAAATGTTTCCATATATCGTTAATAGAAATTTTTACAAAGAAATTCGTTCGACAAACTCTGAGGCGAGTCGGCGTGCCTCGGCGTTTGATTCGACGTAATCGTCAAGTGTCGGATTCATTTGGTTGGGAATCGATTCGAGGACACGCCCAATGAGGGGAGCGAATTGATCGAATCTGATGCGCCCGTCAAGAAAAGCCTTAACTGCAATCTCGTTTGCCGCATTGATTACACATGCACGATTGCCACGCTGTTCAAGAGCGAGGCGCGCGAAGCCGAGACACGGGAATTTGTCAAGATCAGGTTTTTCGAAAGTGAGAGAAGCCATTTTGTCAAGCGACAGACGCGGCGAGACTCCCGGAAGCCGCGAGTTTTCGGCCAAAGCGAAAGCAATCGGAATCCTCATGTCGGGAACTCCGAGTTGAGCCAGAACAGCGCCGTCACGTGTCTCGATCATTGAGTGGACAATTGACTGGGGATGCACCACCGCATCAATCCGGTCAGACGGCAATCCGAAAAGATAGTGAGCTTCGATAATTTCGAATGCCTTGTTCATCATCGACGCTGAGTCGATGGTGATCTTTGCGCCCATGTCCCAGTTCGGGTGGTGGAGAGCATCAGCGGCCGTCGCTTTGGCGATTTGGTCGGCCGACCAGGTTCTGAATGGCCCCCCAGAAGCGGTGATAATCAGTCTTTCGACATCATTGAGCGACGTCGAAAGAAGACATTGTGTAATGGCGGAATGTTCCGAGTCAACGGCGAAAATCCGGGTCGCCGAATTTTCCATCAGGCCTCTGATCAAGTCTCCGGCCACTACAAGAGTTTCCTTATTCGCCAGAGCGATATCCTTACCGGCTTTGATTGCCGCCACTGTCGGTAGCAGTCCGCTGTAACCGACCGTTGCGGTTACAACCATGTCGACATCATCGCGAGTTACTACCTCCGCGAGCGCTTCGCTACCGGTCATACATTTGATACCGACCGGTTCAAGTGCCTCTTTCAGCTTCGGAAAAAAACGGCTATCGGCGATTACCGCAACCTCCGGACGATGTTTCAGAGAAGCCTCGATCAGACTGTCGACGCGGCTATTAGCCGTCATGACCGTCACGCGGTAACGGTCAGGAAAACGTTCGACGATGTCAAGAGTCTGACTACCGATAGAACCGGTGGCGCCAAGTATCGCCAGTCGCTTGGGAACCGCATTCTCAGAAATGCGGCCTTTGTGGAGATATGCTAAGGGTGAATATTGATTGGCCATGAAAAATAATCTGTTCAATTTGCAAAGATACGAAAACAAATCCGAAAACCAACCCTCTCCCTTGCGAAATCTATACGCCTACTCTCAACAAGCAAGTGCAAAATTACGAAAAGCGAATGGACAACTGTCCTATCCAGTTATTATATTTTTCATCCAGGATCACTCTTTCGCTCATAAATAATAATAGAGAAGTTTAAAAGACGGTCAATGGGGGGCTTGCCAAAACATATCATAGTCGGTGGTGATTATGTTGGCATTGGCGAAATTGGAATCGACTGGTGTTAGAACGATATAAGTAGATTGTGTTGGGCCTCCTTCAGGAGCTTGTCTATTATCGGTTATTGCAGATATATAGTAAAGATTTTTTGCCATATAGTAGTCCAAATAACTTTCTTTAGTCTGCTGGCTCTCGTGGTTCCAGTTTGCGTCTTCGTTAAGAACAAGAGGTTTATTGGCAATTAATCGTTCTCGGACTTCTCCCGGGTGGAGCATCAAACCATTTTCATCGGTTACAAACGCAGCAAATGTTGGGTCAGCCCATACCCATTTATTGAGTGTTTTGGACCATGCTACACATATAACATGGCAATCATAATCATTGTCATAATCTTTAGGCTGGCAAGTGAGGTATCTTGCCGGGATTCCCTCTGCGAGTAATGCTTCCGTAAGCATTATCGCCATCAAACGGCAGTTAGCGCCACGATTATATTGTTCGCATGTGTCCACAAGGTTAGCTAACGTCTTTGGCCCTTGTGGATTACATGAACTTCCATCGTGACGAACTAAATCATGCACCCAATATGTAAGATTCTTAATTTTGGAAATATCATCTCCACCCCCCGCAACGCTATCAAGATTAAACCGTTGGCGGACTTCTGCCAATGATGGAGCTGTAGCGGGCTGATAAGTGAATTTAACTGTAACAGTGTCAGTTGCATAAGCTGGAGAATGTTGCAAAGTTTCAAGTTTAGTCCAAAACGCCGGATTTAGTTTTGCTTTATTGTAAGCTGAAACATAAGTTGTGGTATCAACGTTAAGCTTGGCTGCGAGGTCTACTGCATAAGGCTTTACCCACATAAAGCGGCCGGCAATATCCGTGTCGTTGTCCGCATTGTTCATTATATCAGCAATTTGCGTAAGCTGATTGCGGAATACAGTAACAAAATCCGTATTAGAAATAACTGTTTCGATAGGGGTTGATGAAATCAATTTACTATTGTCTGAGTATAGAAAAATAAAATCACCCGTATAGTTTTTGAAATTAGGCGAGTCTAATGGGTCTGACATTTCGGAATAGGTGATAAATCCGTTAATTTCAAACGTTTCAAACTCGGGACACCTTACAACTGCTGTACTTCCGTTTAAAAGGAATGTGTTGCCATTCATCACAACTTTCTTCAACTTTGGGAGGTTTACAAATTGTGCTCCGCCGATATTAAGATTATCTCCATTGAGAATAACTTCCTCTAAATTAGGTAAACCTTTAAACGTTACAGGTAAGAGATAATCAATCCCCTCAAAGGTGATTTTTCGTAAATTATTGAAGCCTTTATCTTGTAACGTGGATGAAAGAGTATGACACTTAGGGATAACGAGTTCCTCAGCATCCTTATTGAGAGAATCGACCTCAATGACTTGTGCCCTTACGCAAAATGCGAATATCAAGCATAAAGTTGTGATGCAAAATTTTTTCATTGGCGCAATTTTTTTTAAGTACAAAGTTAGTAATTAATTCTGACATAATAATTAAAAGTTACGAGTTGACTGGAATTATGAGGCAATTAAACACGGAAAAGCCGTCGGGAGGGAACTCGCGGCGGCTTTGGGGGGAGATGCGTGATTGGGTAGGGGTTCAGTGCTTTTGGGGGCCGAGGCCGAGGAGGCGAGAGTAGATGGCGGAGATGAGGGCGCCGAGGACCATGACCGAGATGGTGACGATCAGGACGAGTTTCATGCCGCCTGATTTAAGGAGGATGGGCATCAGGAAGACGCCGACGATTGCGCCTACTTTGCCGAGGAAGTCGGCAATTCCCGATCCGGCTCCGCGTAGTTCGACGGGATAGATAGCCGCCGGAATGATGTAAGTGATTAGGTGAGGACCCAGATTAAGCATCAGTTCGAAGATGACGAATCCGGCGATCGAGACCCACATCGGCCAGTGGAGAAGGAAAGCGGCGAGCAACAGTCCCATTCCGAGTGCCGAACCGATGAATCCCCATGTCATCATGGCCGCGTGATTGAGCTTATTGACCAAAAGCAATCCGAGAACGAACCCCGGGAGGATACAGAAGTTGATGATGGCTGTAACCTCGACCGAATTGATGACTTTGGGAATGCCCGAGGAGTGGGAGGGATCGAGTCCGAGGGCCATTACGAGAACCGGGAGGAAGACACCGATGCCATAGACTCCGAGTCCTTCACATGCCCAGGGTATGCCGGAATAGATGACGCGTTTCAGGTTTTCGCCTTTGAACAGAGTGACCATTGAAATCTTTGCGCCAGAGGTTTTGGCCGGAAGCTGTTTGACTTCGGCTTTCGGACCGTAGAAGAACTGAGCGGCTTTCAAGGCTTTTTCAGCCTCGCCTTTTTCGAGCAGCCATCCCGGCGATTCGGCCCAGCGGATTCTCATTGCGAGTGTCAGGACACCCATTGCGGTAAGGATCGCGATCATCCAACGCCAAGACTCCGGTGACGGGTCGGCCTTAAGGATGAAAATGGCGATGACGGCCGGCAGAAGGAACCCTATCGCGGAAGCAGCTTTGGCGACTCCGACCATGAGCCCCTTCGATCGGTCGGGCATAAGTTCGGAGATATATGACGAATCGAGGCTATACCCCCCTCCGACACCAAGACCGGCAACGAAGAGACCGACGGTGATGATCCACGGATTCGGGGTTATCATGGCTATCAGTGATCCGATGATGACGATGACGGCGCAAGCCCTGAACCATCCCAGATAGCCCTGTCGGTCGCTCATCGGGCCGATGACGGCTGCCCCGAGGGCAATTCCGATGAGACCGGCCGCGCCAATGATGCCCTGTATCGCCGCCGACAGTTCGGGGTGAAGCATCATATTGAGCAAAGGGATGATGATACCCACGATTGTCGACTCGGCGGCTCCTATTATCTGCTCCATCGACGACACCAATTCAATCCACCAGTGGCGGGGAGTGAGAGGCATCTGACTGATCAGATTCAGATTCGTTTGTGACGAACTATTCTGTATTGTAGAGGTCATGAAGTCAATTTAAAGTTTATCTGCCATTTTGTTCAGGTCATCGTCAATATGTTCGGCGACTTTGTCGGCATCGGCTGTCCAGCGGGAGTGGTCGGGAGCGACTTTGGCATTGAATTTATAGAGCGGGAGAAGGAATAGCCATGTGGCCACACAGAACGGGCCGGTTAATGTCGGTAGTCCCCACGGTTCGAAAATAACATCCATAGCACCCTGAATGAAGACTGTTGCAATGACACCCGCAACGGTCCATATAGCTGTCTTCCAATTGACTTTATAGAACGTGCAGCCGAGTGCGATCGCTGTCAGCACGGGGCTGAATCCGAAAAGACCGTTGGCGATGTCAGCGGGGTTTGCTTTTACCAGAATAGCAACAGCTAAAGCGATAGCCGAACCGGCGGCAGCCCAGATGGCAGCCCAACGGCTACAAAGCCAGAGACCGACGAGGAACAGGATGCCGGTGACCCATGAGTTGATCAGGAAAACCTGGGAAATACCTTTTAACCAGTAAACTACGAGGTGACCAAACGAGGTGTCAAGAGTCCATGCGCTTCCGGCGACAGCAGGCAGATCGGGAGTTGACAGGCCACCGGTGAAAGTCGGGAATGCGTCAAAAATACGCGAAGCGAACAGCATTACCCATGTCATCGACACAAACGGGAACGTGAATGAATTGACTTTCCACGGAGCCATTACATTATTGTACCCTGTTCTTACCCACGTGGTGAGCATGGAGAAAAAGATGATAGCAACCCATAGAAGCCATGTGTTGGCGAGGAATGTCGGAAATGCACAGCCGATCAAGACTCCGTTGAAGCCCCAAAGTCCGTCGTCTCCGTCTGCATCAGGCTGACCGACAAGATAGCCTCCGAGAGTCGAGGCGGCTGTACCTACAACCGCACCCCAGGCAACAGCAGGCATACCGGCTTCGTATGCCCCCCAGAAGATTCCGAGTAAGAAAAATAATCCTGTCCATGAAGACTGTTGAAACATTACCTGACCGATGCCGCGGAAGAACGTTCGCGGAGCCAGTCGCCATTGAGTCGGCAGACCCTGTTGTGCTGTTGTGGTAGCCATGATGAAATATGTTTTTTGTTTTGATTTATATAAGGTTTTATGTATAAACAAACTCGCCGGCGTTTTTTGTTCGCCGGCGAGTCTATTTTTTCAATAAGTGACTGAAAAAAGTGGTGGAGGAAACGTGTTACTGGTTATGCCACACATTTCATACCCAACCATACCATCAGCAGACCAAGGACTACGGTCGGGACGAAGTACCAGATAAATTTCCACCATTGTCCTTTTTGAATCATTGCAAAACTGTCATGGCTGAATGAAGAGAATGTAGTGAAACCTCCGCAAAAGCCTGAGATCAGGAGTGCATTAACAAGTTGACTCATGTCGTGATGGGTCCATAGGCCCATGAAAATACCGATGATAAAACATCCTATCACGTTGACAGCAAATGTTCCGACCGGGTATTTGTCACCGAAAAGTTTTTTTCCTGCAACTCCGGTGAGATATCGTCCACAGGTACCGGCAAACCCGCCTAACCCTGCAATAAGCATATATTCAATAATCATAATCTTTAATCGTTTTTAGAGTTAAGCGTTTTGAGTTTTGGGAGTGGGTTTACGGATACATGCGGCTCCGAGAGCTACCATTGCGATACCAAAGACGAGGCTCGTAACCATGTAGAATACAAACATTCCGGCGTCACCGTTCTGAAGGAGCGAGATATTTTCATCAGAGAATGATGAGAATGTTGTCAAACCGCCACAGAAGCCTGTGATCTAAAGAAGATTGGCGGTCTTGCTCAGTTTTCCGGTCTTATTGAGGTAGCCATAAAGCATACCGATAATGATACAACCAACCATGTTGGCCATGAATGTTCCCAACGGGAAAGATAGGTAGCAGATGGCTGCTCCCAATTTTTCCGAAAGGAAACGAAGACAGGTGCCTAAGAAACCGCCAGCTCCGGCAATTAACGTAGCTTTAAACATGATAAAATAGTTTTTGTAAATAAGTTAGTATAGGGATTTAAGTTTTAAGTCAAAACGCTTTGGTGGTGTGTTTATTATATGAACAACGTGTGCGTGAAAAAGTTTAAAATAACCTTGAGGGAATGAAAACGCCGTTTTGTCTGAAAAGGCAAAACGGCGTTTTAGTTCTCTGTGAGCTCTGAGGTGGCAATCTGTCTATCGCCAGGGAAATTCGTGGGGTAGTGGTTTTCCCTTCACTGCCATGCGGACCGACGAACAGAAGTTACGGACTATCTCTTTCACAGGGCCCGGTTCCATGCCCAGGACCTTGAATAGCAGGCCCGCTTCGTTGGGCAGATGGGTGATGCCGACAGCCAGACGGCGTTTCGTATCATAAAAAGGTTCGATACTGTCATAGATGACTTTTGCTTTGTCGGGTGGTGTGAGAACCAATACATTTGCGAAAACATCGAATCCGTGCATGATACCGATCTGACGGACATTTACATCGTTAGGATCAATGATGAATTTTTCGCGGAAAAGTTGTGTCCCGTCGGGGCGTTCAGCATGACTGCACACTGAAAGAATGTCGTATTCAAACAACTCACCGTCTTTATAGTATTTCCGTCCGCCCATATAGATTTCGGAATAGAACATCGAGGCGGTGGGATGGATGACGATTTTGGTGTCGGAGATGAAACGCGAGTGTTTGCACGGATAGATAGGTTCCGGCAGGAGCTCGAAATATGCACCTTCCTCGAGGGTGATGTTCTGGATCATCCCTGAGTAGTTGGAACGCATTTCGGCGATTTTGGTTGCAGCACCGGTCGATACCCAGGCAAAAGCATTTTTCTTGACAGTGAAATTCTGTTGATACCGGTCACCGTCAACGTTCGGTCCTCCGCTCGATAGAATATAGACGCACGGCATTTCAGGCATCTCCTGATCGAAATACAGTTCCTGTTGGACAATCAGGGGCGCGCGACGGTCGAGTTCGCGCAGAATCGATTTTCCGCGCGGATCGAGTTCGAAGCCGAGATTGAGATAACCGTGTTTGCCGGGAGCACCGACATACATGGCTTCCGGTTCTTTCAGATATGGAGCCATCTCGGGCGCATGGTCAAAGTTGACCGGGGGTGCGTCGGTATATTGGCGTTCAATCATGGTAGGGGATGAGGAGGGATGTTATTATTTAACCTTGTCGAATAAAGCCATTTTGAAGATAAGGTCGACAAGTTCATCGATACCGTCACCTTTCATAGAGTTGGTGAAGACGAAGGGTTTACCGGGACGCATGAGTTTCGAATCATGATCCATTACTTCGAGCGATGCGCCGACGTAGGGGGCGAGATCGGTCTTGTTGATGACCAGAATGTCACTCTGGCTGATACCGGGGCCGTCTTTGCGGGGAATCTTGTCACCCGCAGCGACGTCGATAACATAGATAAAGAAATCAACGAGAGCCGGTGAGAAAGTCAGAGTCAGGTTGTCGCCGCCCGATTCGATCAGAACAACATCGGCATCGGGGAACTTCGCTTCCATTTCTTCGACAGCCGCAATATTCATCGACGGGTCTTCACGGACAGCGGTGTGAGGACATGCACCGGTTTCGACACCGATGATCCGGTCTTCCATCAGGACTCCTTTCAAAGTCTTGCGGACATGTTTGGCATCTTCGGTAGTGACGATGTCGTTGGTGATGATCAGGACACTCATGCCGCGTTCCATCAGGCGCGGGGTGATAGCTTCAATAAGAGCGGTTTTGCCCGAGCCAACGGGACCGCCGATACCTATTCTACAGGTTGACATATTCTTTTATCGTGGGTTTTAAGTGTTATTCTATTTTTATTTGGAAGAGAGGAAAATCAGTTCATGAACATTCTCATATTGCCCTTTTCGTGCATCGACGCCATTATATCCATTTCGGGAACGAATGAATTCATGTCGTTAAAGGTCATTGTCTTGGCGCGTTTATAATACTCGTCGGTTTTTTCTGAGAGTTCCAGAAGAATTTCCTGGGTATCATAATGTGACACGCGTACACACCTAAGGGCAGCCGATAGAATCATGTTGATCACGCCATATTGATGGCTTGCGAAAAGCTCTTCTTCTCCGACTCCGGCAATCGCGAATGCTATCCCTTGAGCGACCGGATAAGATCCCGGAGTTTTGCCTGCTTTGATGTCTTCGAGCCATTGAGGAAAGAGCTTGTCATCGGGGAAAAGCTTGACGGCCAGTTCGGCGAGTTTTTTACCCATACGCGACAGCATCATTCTCGCCTCGTCGTTCATCTTGAACAGCATTATTTCCCGGTCAACCTCGACAATGCGGTCATAATCGCCGGCAAGAGCTGCACGATGTGCCATCAGACAGGCGACCCCGTCGCTGAAAGCGGCCTGACGGGCGGCTGACGCCGTATATTGGGCCAGAGACTCTTTGTCGTGGACCAGACCAATATAAGATGCAGTTTCAAGTCCGTTGGAAAAGGAGAATGTACCGACCGGAAAAGTCGAGTCGGTCATTCTGAGAAGGTGCATTATTTTTTGCATCGACATGTCGCGTCAGGTTTTTAGTGGACAATGTGGCCGTGATCGTGCTCGTGGAAATGGGTATGGTCGTGGATTTCGGTGTTTTCGTGAGATGCGCCCCCGAATAGCCCGCGGATTTCGTGAGGTGCCAGATAGGGAATCACCTCGCTGCCGCCTTCGAACTTATAACTGATGTCATCAATGTGATGAGTGTCGAGAACGCTCAACATAACTTTCTTGTCTACGGTCATCGGAACGTAGACTTTCGTTCCTTTGATTACGGCCGGCCAGTGCTGGTTCCCGATGGCATGGCCGAGTTCAACCGATATCCTGATAATTTCTTCGGGAGTTTTTGTATTTAGTTTCTCAAGATCGATGACGAGCACGTCGTTGAGAGCCAGACGAAGCACAACAGCGGTCTTAGCATCGTCATTAACAGCGACAACATCGCCGTCGGCGACTCTTACGCCACGTTTAAGCGCAATGGGATACTCATTTCCTTTGTCACCTTTTGCCAGGAAACGGCTTTTTTGAGCGGTCCATTGGTCCAGGAAAACATTTTCGACGTCATAGGCCTGTTCGCCGTGAAAGAGGCGTTTGTGCCATTCGGGGCTATTGGTGTTACCAAGTATTTCGGTGATTACTTCCATTGGATAAAATATGGTTGAAATTAATATACGTAAGATTATTCTGACATCCTAACAATATGTTTCGCTCAATTGTTCTGGACCGATTTCAGGGAAACAGAATTGAGTCAGCTTCCGGATCATTTAGCGACATCCCGGAAGTGTCTTTTTTTGAAAGGATGAAATTTTCCGAAGCCATCGGCCAGGCTACGCCAACAGCCGGGTCGTTATACATAATCGAGGCTTCAGATGTAGGATCATAGAAATTATCGACTTTGTATTGAAAACGGGCATATTCGCTGATCACCAGAAAACCGTGGGCAAATCCGCGCGGAATAAAAAGCTGGAGAGCGTTCTCGTCACTTAGCTCCACTCCGAGCCACTTCCCAAACGTCGGAGACGAACGTCTAAGATCAACAGCGACATCGAACACGCGTCCTTCGCTTACTCTCACAAGTTTTGCCTGGGATGCTTCACCGCGTTGAAAATGGAGCCCGCGCAGGACTCCCCTGGTCGACATGGATTCATTGTCTTGAACAAAATCAACGTGTCCTATCGCCGCGTCAAATTCATTCTGTCTGAAAGTTTCCATAAAGTACCCGCGATGATCGCCGAAACGTTTGGGTCTGATTAGAAATACACCTTCTAATTCTGTCTTGATAAATTCCATGAATGTGAGGATAACTTTTGGTATCTTGATGCAAATTTAATAATTTTGCCAAGACAAACCAAATAACATATTCATGCAGTCAATAGTCATTTTTGATCCGGCCGATGTCCGGGCGAATCTTTTGCCGATGACATACCTCCGTCCCGTAGGCGCACTGAGAATTGGCATGACCACCATCCGTGAGAAGTGGGAGGCTATGTTGCCCGGGGATTATTCTTGGCAAACAGTTGATTATCTTCGTTCGAAGTTCCCCACGGCTCCGGGAGTGACCACTCAGGCATCTACAATCTATATTGCCGGGGATGTGCTTCCCACGCCCTCGCTCGTTGAGCGGATCCTGAAACTTTCACCTGGTACGTCACTCACCGATCCAAGAGGCGAAGCGGTCGCTCACGTCGGAATGATGCAGACCGCGACAGTCGAACTTGAAGAGATGCCGGTACGCATCACCTCGTTACCCGATATTTTTCTTAAAAACGGAGAAGCGATAATCAACGATTTCGACCGTCTGACGGCGGGACAGACCTCGCGCGAACTTGACGAAACGGTTACAGTCATCGGAGACCGGTCGCGTATTTTCGTTCATCCGGATGCCGGAGCCGTCGAGGGTTGTATCATAAATGTCAAAAACGGCCCTGTCTACATCGGACCCAAAGCCGAAATCATGGAGGGGGCATGTCTGCGTGGACCGGTTGCCGTAATGGAGGGGTCGGTGGTTAATATGGGTGCCAAAATTTATGGTGCGACCACTATCGGACCTCATTCCAAAGTCGGAGGTGAACTTAATAATGTTGTTATTCAGGCTTATAGTAATAAAGCTCACGACGGTTTTCTGGGAAACGCGGTCATCGGCGAATGGTGTAATCTTGGCGCCGGATGCACGGCTTCGAATCTGAAGAACGATTATACGGAAATAAAGCTATGGAACTATCCGGCCCATCGGTTTCTCAAAACCGGACTCCAGTTTTGTGGTCTGATTATGGGAGACCATTCGAAAGCCGGTATCAACACCATGCTCAACACAGCCACTGTGCTCGGGGTCGGAGTTAATGTTCACGGAAGCGGTTTCCCGCGTCCATTCCTGGCCTCGTTTACCGAGGGGTCGACAACGGGGTTTACCGATGTCTCCATGCCTAAATTCTTCGATACGGCTCGTAAAGTCATGGCGCGCCGTGGTATTGAACTGACTGAAGAAGACGTTCGGATTCTGACCCGTGTGCGGGAAATAGCTGAACAATATCGTTAATAGCTGAAATCTATGGAACTGAAATTTGAAGATATTATAAAAGAAAAAGCGCCGGCCTTGACCGTCGCGCTGATTGAGGCGGATATAAGGAATCCCGAGACCGATGATGAACTTTGGAACCGGATCGAGACGGTTGCGGGTCGCATCAAGGATTCATACGAGATGGAGATGGTCAACAAACGGCCGGCGATCGCGGCTACCCGAACAGCTTACAAAGCGTTTGGGAAAGAGCCTAACCGTTACCGTCCGTCGGCCGAAGCTCTTACGCGACGTGCCGTGAAAGGCCTCGAACTTTACCGGACACTTGCTGTCATCGACTTGGTCAATCTTGTCTCGCTTGCTACCGGTCATTCTATCGGCGCATTCGACGGTGACCGAATCGACGGAGACTCACTGACTCTTGGCGTTGGCCGCGAAGGTGAACCTTACGAAGCTATCGGACGTGGTCAGCTTAATATTCAGGGTCTTCCCGTCTGGCGAGACAAGGTCGGTGGAGTCGGTACCCCCACAAGTGACAACGATCGGACGAAACTTTCGCCCGAAACGCGCCACCTTGTGATGACTGTCAATTTGTATTCACCTGATCCGTCGGCCGAGGAGACAGTCGGGATGATTGTTGAATTGTTGGAAGGCTATGCTTCGGCGTCTAATATTGTGACACGAATCTACAGCGTTAGCTGAGCGCGGTCAAAAGATTGTCCGTTCCGTTTTCGAGAAGATCGAGGACGGTTTCAAAACCTTCCGCTCCTTCATAATAAGGGTCGGGAATGTAGTCATATCTCATTGCTTTGTCGACGAAGGCAGCCATCGGGACGATCTTTGCCTCGTCTTCGACTGTGCGTGCTTGTCGGCGAAGATTCTGTTCGTTTGATCCGTCCATAGGAATTATTAGGTCAAACTCGTCGAAATCTGCCGGGCTGAATTTACGTGCCCGGTGAGTTAGCTCATATCCACGCCGGCGTGCATGAATCCGCATCCGGTTGTCGGGCAAATCACCAATGTGGTAGCCGCCTGTTCCGGCCGAATCAATCACGAAACGGTTGCTTACTCCGGCCTCGTCTACTTTAGCCTGAAAGATTCCGTCAGCGGCCGGAGACCGGCATATATTTCCGAGACATACAAAAAGTACTCTGATTTTCTCTTTGTTTTTCAGAGAATTAATGTATTTTGCTGCTTTGTGGTTTACCATCTGTTTATTATAATCCGATAATTTCCTCGAGATTGATGTTAGACATCGCTTTGGCCATATTTTCGCGTGCCATTGTGCCATATATCACCATCATCTGTTTAACACCGTTATTTTCTCCGGTAATAGTGTACATGATATAGTAATCGGTACCGGCTGCATCAACCGGGGTTGCATAGGCTGAAACTGTAAAGCCTTGAGCATTGGCGGTTGCAAGTTTTTGAGACGCCGGAATTGTGGCAGTCAGTTCGGCGAATTTTGCCAGATCCGCGTCTGTAGGAGAGGCGTTCAATGCGACGTTGAGGGTTTTGAATCCCTGTTTTTCAGCTAATGAACCGTCAATAGGTGCGGAGATAATGCCCGGAATATCTTTGAGTGAAGACCAGACTTCGGTTACATCGGTGGCATTTGCTGAGATAACGGCTATCACTGCGATTGCGAGGGTTGCAAATAACTTTTTCATAATGTGTCGAACGTTAGTAAGAGTAAAAGTGGTGAAATAATTGTAAAAAGAAAAAGAGCCCACATTAACAGTGGGTCTTTCTTTTAAACAAAGTCCGAACTAAGTTAGTTTTATAGATTTTGGAAAGTCTATAGAGGTTTATATCCATGTTGTAGGGACGCACAGCTTGTGCGTCCTCTAATATTCAGGCTGTTATATCATGGACGCACGGGCCGTGCGTCCCTACAGAGTATCAGTATTGAAGCAGTCAGTATCCCAAGTCGTAACGTTGTTTTCGATATAACGGTTAATATTGTTACCATCTCTATTGCCCCTGATAATATGGTCATGATAACGTGTTTGCCAACCGAAGTCTATATTATTGCGACGTGCAAAGAGGGTGACGGCACGCTTGAAACCACCGATTACTACAGAAAGGACAGTCCTCTTTGTGGGAATCGAGAGTAATTCATTATTTTTCTGTTCTTTAATACTGATAATGGCGTGAATATGATTGGGCATTACCACAAAAATCGGAACACATACATAGGGGTAATGTGCTGAGAGATTATTTAGTTGATTCTCGGTATATTCACCTATTCGTGAAAGAAGCATTTCGTTGTTTCGTATCTTGCCAAAATAGTGTCGCATGTCACGAGTACAGATGGTTACAAAATATTCTCCACCAGAATAATCGTGAAATTCGGCTCATGGCGATTTACGAGACAGCGAATGCATTTTTAGGGTTTGTTGTTTAATACCCTGTGTATGTGTGGGGAGACAGTCGGCGGAGTTCGGCCTTTACTTCGTCGTTGACCGCGAGGGTATCTATGAAAGCGCTGATGCTTTCAGCGGTAACTTTGGCGTTTGTACGTGTCAGTTCTTTCAGGGTTTCGTAGGGTTTCGGATAACCTTCACGGCGAAGGATAGTCTGGATGCCTTCCGCTACCACGTTCCACATCGCATCAAGGTCGCGATCGATAGCCTCGCGGTTAAGCAGAAGTTTGCCAAGGCCCTTGGCGGTCGAAGCAAAAGCAATAAGTGTATGACCCATCGGTACGCCGATGTTGCGGAGTACCGTCGAGTCGGTCAAATCGCGCTGAAGTCGCGAAACAGGAAGTTTTGAGGCGAGATGGCCGAGGATGGCATTGGCGATTCCGAGGTTTCCTTCGCTGTTTTCAAAGTCGATAGGATTGACTTTGTGGGGCATGGCTGATGAACCAACTTCTCCGGCTTTGATCTTCTGTTTGAAGTATTCCATTGAGATATACATCCAGAAGTCGCGGTCAAGGTCAAGAAGGATTGTATTGATTCGGCGCATGGCATCGAAAAGAGCCGCCGTGTTGTCATAGTTTGAAATCTGGGTCGTCCATTCTTCGCGTTCGATTCCAAGGTAGTTTTTCAGGAACTGACGGCCGAATGCTCTCCAGTCGTGGTTGGGATAGGCTGTCAGATGAGCATTGAAATTGCCTGTCGCTCCACCAAACTTGCCCGAAATCTTGACCGAGTCAAGCGATGCGAGCTGTTCTTTCAGTCTGTAGACAAATACCATGATCTCTTTTCCAAGGCGGGTGGGAGATGCGGGCTGACCGTGGGTTTTCGCAAGCATCGGGATGTCATACCATTCTTTTGCGCGGGCTTCGAGTGTTTCGATTATATCGGCCAGTGCGGGACGATAGACATGTTCGATAGCTTCGGAAATCGACATGGGGACCGATGTATTATTTATGTCCTGACTCGTCAGACCGAAATGAATGAATTCTTTATATTTTTCAAGTCCGAGGCGGTCGAACTGCTCTTTAAGAAAGTACTCGACAGCTTTGACATCGTGATTGGTCACCGATTCGATTTCTTTAATTCTGCGTGCGTCTTCGAGCGAGAAGTTTTGGTAAATCTCACGGAGTTTTTCGACATTTTCGATGCCTTTCAACTGAGGAAGCCCTTCATGGGTAAGAGCAATGAAATATTCGACTTCCACACGTACACGATAACGGATCAGACCGAATTCAGAAAAATATTCGTCAAGTTTCTCACATTTTGAGCGATAGCGTCCGTCAATCGGCGAGATGGCAGTCAGTGTTGTCAGTTCCATTGGTTGAATAATATTATTATAATGTTGGGAATTTTATTTATGGTTTAAAAAGATGACGGAATGTCAGGCTGAGATCCTGCATCATTGATTCAATTGGAGTTATTATGGGCTTGAAGGGCTGTTTTGCGGCCGTAATGAATAGTTTCAACTGGCCGTCGTGACATTCGATCTCAAGCCGATTCCCGGCTTTGAAAGGTTCGCCGTCTATGTGGGCCGGTCCTTCGTCCTTCCGCTCAATCACTGCTTTTTTGACTTTCAGATGCTGAACACCCCGATGGCGTTCGAGGGTGCCGCTTAAAAGGTCCACGCCGAGAAGAAAAGTTGCCATCTTTGGCATCTTCTTAATAATCATAATGTCGAGAAGTCCGTCGGTGATGGAAGCTTCCGGAGCGATGTAGGCATTGTTGCCATATTGACTGGCATTACAGACTGTCACTACAAATGCATCGTCAGAAATCTTCTCTCCGTCGACAATGATGGTGTAGGGCTCGGGCTCATACCTGACAAATTCCTGAAATGCACTTTTTATATAAGTCATTTTCCCGCGTTTGCCGCTTGAGGCGAAACGGTCGCTCACGGCCGCATCAAAGCCGACTCCGAATGTACAGAAGAACGGACGCCCGTTCACTGTCCCATAATCACAGTCTTTGACGTTTCTTTCACCGATGACATCGACTGCAAGAAGCGGATCAATCGGTATTCCGATATGGCGCGCGAGTCCGTTACCCGAACCGGCCGGGATAATTCCCATCGCAACACCGGTTCCGACCATTGCACGCGCAGTCTCGTTAATCGTTCCGTCACCTCCGCAAGCTACCACACAATCGAAGCCGTCTTTTACAGCCTCTCGGGCCAGTCGCGTGGCGTCACCCGCGCATGTCGTGAATTCTACATGCGTTTCGAATCCGTGGGACGCGAACGCTTCGGCCAGTTTCACGTCCATGCCTTCTTTCGAGCCGGTTCCCGATATGGGATTAATTATCAGAAAGAGCCGTTTCAAAGACTCCTGTCGGTCCGTTTCTATCATAGACCGCAAAGTTACAAAAAATCCTCCAAACCCCCAACCGTGAAACAATCGCTGCATACGGATGTCTGATATAATGCCGGTTCGTGATAATGGTTGACTCAGTATTTTATCGCGTGAGTTTTTTTCTTTGGGGATTGGATTGTTTTTTGTAACTTTGCGGTCTGAAACCGGCTGATATCACTTTCGGCTGATAGTGAGTTATAACCGGTCTGTTCAATAAAAAATCAGAGTTAACGAATCAATGAAAATCGCAAGAACTGTAAGCGAACTTCAGTCGTTAGTGTCGGACGCACGTGCGGCCGGCAAGAGTGTCGGTCTCGTTCCGACAATGGGAGCGCTCCATGCGGGCCACAAGTCGCTGGTTGATAGGTCGGTGAAAGAGAATGATTTCACCGTTGTCAGCGTTTTTGTCAATCCCACTCAGTTTAATAATCAAGAAGATCTCGTCAAGTATCCCAGGACCGAGGAAGCCGACATCGCAATGCTTGAAAAAGCAGGCGTTGACGTCGCGTTTATTCCTTCTGTTTCAGAAGTCTATGGTGATCAGCCCGATACAAGAGTTTTTGATCTCGGTCCTGTGGCCGAAGTAATGGAAGGAGCCATGCGTCCGGGCCATTTTAACGGCGTCGCTCAGATCGTTAGCCGGCTTTTCCGTTGGGCTATGCCGGACAAAGCGTATTTCGGCGAGAAAGATTTTCAGCAGATAGCGGTCATTCGCCGTATGGCAGACATCGAAGGTTTCGACACGATTGAAATTGTTCCATGTCCGATTGTCCGCGAAGCTGATGGACTTGCACTTTCCAGCCGCAATGTGAGACTGACGCCGGAAATGAGAAAAGTTGCACCTTCTATCCACCGGGTTCTTGACGATAGCCGTTCGATGAAAGCCGACGGTAAATCTGTTGACGAAGTTATTGCTCACGTTGTTGATTCGATAAACGCCGTGAATGGCCTCGAAGTCGAATATTACTCGATTGTCGACCCTATCTCGATGCAGCCGGTTAAGACGTGGGACGCCACTGAACATCCCGTCGGATGTGTCACTGTCTATGCAGGGGATGTACGTCTGATTGATAACATCGCTTATTGATTCATAAAAATGAATGTAGAAGTCATTAAAAGCAAAATACACCGTGTCACTGTCACAGAGGCACGCCTCGATTATATAGGCTCTATAACTATTGATGAAGATCTTCTTGATGCCGCTAATATCCTCGTCGGCGAAAGAGTCTATATTGTCAACAATAACAACGGCGAACGCCTCGATACCTATACGATTGCCGGCCCGCGCGGAAGCGGTGTCATCTGTCTCAACGGAGCCGCTGCCCGGCGTGTCCAACCCGGTGACATCGTCATCATTATGAGCTATGCTTTGATGCCATTCGAGGAAGCCAAAACATTCAAGCCTACGGTGATTTTCCCCGATACGGCGACTAACCGTTTATAAAGCAAGCGTTTTACTCCACAACCAAGATACCACCTCTAAAGCACTATGTTTGATAATCTCAGCGAACGCCTATCCCGAAGTTTCAAGATATTGAAGGGTGAAGGCAAAATTACCGAAATCAATGTTGCCGAGACCCTTAAAGATGTCAGAAAGGCACTTGTCGAAGCCGACGTGAACTATAAGGTCGCCAAATCATTTGTCGACACCGTGAAAGTCAAAGCACTCGGCCAGAACGTGCTCACGGCTGTCAAACCGGGAGATCTGATGGTCAAGATAGTGCATGATGAGATGGCCGCTCTTATGGGTGGTCTGGCTGCTCCGCTCAATCTCACGGGTAAACCGACCATTATTCTTATGTCGGGTCTTCAGGGTTCGGGTAAGACGACTTTTTCAGGCAAACTCGCTAAGAAGCTGAAAAGCGAGAAGGCTATGCGTCCTCTGCTGGTAGCCTGTGACGTCTATCGTCCCGCGGCTATCGAACAGCTGAAGGTGCTTGCCGAGAAAATCGATGTTCCTGTTTATACCGAAGAAGGCTCGAAAGACCCGGTTTCGATAGCCAGAAACGCTATTGAATATGCCAAAGCGAACCATCATGATCTTATAATCGTCGATACTGCCGGTCGACTGGCTGTCGATGAAGAGATGATGAACGAGATCGAGGCTATCAAAAATGCAATCCGTCCGACCGAAATTCTATTTGTTGTCGACTCTATGACCGGTCAGGACGCTGTCAATACGGCGAAGGCGTTTAACGATCGACTTGACTTCGACGGAGTGGTGCTCACGAAACTCGACGGTGATACCCGTGGTGGTGCCGCTCTTTCGATCCGAACAGTCGTTACAAAACCGATCAAGTTTGTCGGTACAAGTGAGACACTTGAAGGCATCGATGTCTTCCACCCCGACCGTATGGCTGACCGAATTCTCGGCATGGGTGATATCGTTTCACTCGTTGAACGCGCACAACAGCAGTTTGACGAGGCCCAGGCCCGTGAACTCGAAGAAAAACTTCGTAAGAACCGTTTTACTTTCAACGACTTCCGCGATCAGATCAACAAAATCAAGAAGATGGGTAACATCAAGGATCTGGCTGCGATGATTCCCGGCGTAGGTAAAGCAATTAAAGATGTTGACATCAATAACGATGCTTTCAAAGGTATCGAGGCCATCATAGACTCGATGACCCCGAAAGAACGCGAGAATCCCGACATCATCAATCCGAGCCGCCGCAAACGTATTGCAGCCGGTTCCGGTACGTCTCTTCAGGAAGTCAATCGTCTCATTAAGCAATTTGACGAAATGAGAAAGATGATGAAGATGGCTACCTCAAAAAATCCCGCCAAACTTATGGCTCAGGCGCGGGCTATGCAGAAACAAATGAAAATGGGCGGAATGCGCCGATAAGACACCGAATCGATATGCAGCTTATAGACGGAAAAAAAGTCAGTGACGAAATAAAACAGGAAATCAAGGCCGAAGTTGATAAAATTGTTGCAGCCGGAGGTAAACGTCCCTGTCTGGCGGCCATTCTAGTCGGTCATGACGGAGGTAGTGAAACCTACGTAGCCAATAAGGTAAAAGCCTGTGAAGTCTGTGGTTTCGAATCGCGGCTCATTCGTTTCGAGGATGATGTGACAGAAGATAAACTCCTTGATGCGGTCAAAGATCTTAATAATGATCCCGACGTTGATGGATTTATTGTCCAGCTTCCGCTTCCGCGCCATATCGATGAACAGCGGGTAATCGAAACCATTGACCCAAGGAAGGATGTCGACGGATTCCATCCTGTCAACGTAGGCCGGATGTCTATCGGTCTTCCTTGTTTCCTCTCGGCTACTCCGGCCGGAATCATAGATCTTCTCGATCGCTATGGCATCGATACTAAAGGTAAGCATTGTGTTGTTCTCGGCCGTTCGAACATTGTCGGCAAACCGGTTGCTCAATTGATGTTGAGAAAGGGAACTCCCGGAAATGCAACTGTGACGGTATGTCATTCCGCCACTCCTGACATCAAGGAGATCACCCGTACGGCTGATATCATTATTGCCGCTCTCGGACAGCCCGGTTTCGTGACTGAAGACATGGTTAAAGAGGGTGCGGTTGTCATCGACGTCGGTACAACACGGGTCCCCGATGCTACCCGCGCCCGTGGATGGCGTCTGTCGGGCGATGTCGACTTTGCCAATGTAGCTCCAAAATGCTCTTATATCACCCCGGTTCCGGGTGGAGTTGGACCAATGACCATCGTGTCGCTGATGAAAAATACTCTCGCGGCCGGCAAGAAAGAATATTATAAATAAATCTCTGGTCCAATATGCTTCTGCACGACTGGATTCTCGCT
This sequence comes from uncultured Bacteroides sp., assembly GCA_964454925.1. GTDB lineage: Bacteria > Bacteroidota > Bacteroidia > Bacteroidales > Muribaculaceae > CAG-873. The sequence continues at coordinate 6,714 of CAYVXC010000005.1, read as the reverse complement.
ACAGCCATGGCATTGTTCGCCGAGCCCGACTCGGCGACAATCGTTTTTGCCGGAGATGCCATGCAACATCAGAAGCAGATTGATGTCGCGCGGACACGCGACGGGTTTGATTACAAAGACTGTTTCGCGGATATAACAGACTGGGTGAGTTCGGCCGACTATGCCGTCGTAAATCTTGAGACTCCGCTTGGACACACTGATTTCAGTGGCTATCCATGTTTTAATGCTCCGGTGGAGTATGCCGAGGCGCTTCGTGACGCGGGCTTTGATCTGTTGTTGACGGCAAATAACCATACGTTGGACCGCAGGGACCGGGGCTTGAAACGGACAGTCGCCATTCTTGACAGCCTTGGCGTAGACCATATCGGTACATATATCGACAAGGAAGCTCGGTCTAAAGCACTTCCTCTTATCAAAGATATAAACGGTTTCAAGGTCGGCTTTCTGAACTATACTTATGGAACAAATGGAATACCGGTTCAGGGAAACGTCGTAGTGGACCTTATTGACCGTGACCAGATAAGACGTGACATCAAGGCTACCAGAGAAGCCGGAGCCGAATTGATTGCTGTGGCCATTCACTGGGGTATAGAATATGTACTGCTTCCTCCCGAACAGGTTAAACGGCTTGCTGATTTTTTATGTAAGGAGGACGTTGACATGGTTATCGGAGGCCACCCTCACGTAATACAGCCGATGGAGGTAAGGGACAATCCGACGACCGGTCGCCCTGTTCTGCTCGTCTATTCCATGGGTAATCTTATCTCAAACATGAAGACCACGACAACACGTGGAGGGGCAATGGTGCGTGCGGTCATCAAGCGTGACAAATCCGGCCACGCCCGGTTCGAGAGTGCGGAGTATATGCCTCATTTCACTGTGCCCGGAACTTCTTCGCGTGATAATTTCCGTGTGGTTCTTCTTGGAGAGGAAGCGTCGGTTGACAGTGTGGTTCCTCGCTCGTACAGGTCTTTGGCGAAGGCCTGGCTTGATGCCGTGATACCGGTTTTCAATCGACACAATAAGAACGTGTCGCGGGCCAAGTGAACCTAACTCTATTCGGTTGTGTTACTTATATAAATTCGAATACTAACATATAAAAACACACAACCATGAGTGACATTCTTAATGAAGAAGAAAGACGTGAACTTCCTGACTCGGCCTATGGACTTCCGGAGCGCCGCGAGTATCCCATGCCCGACGCTGCCCACGTTCGTGCAGCCGAGGCTTATTTCAGATATTGCCCCGAAGATTTGAGACCCAAACTTGCCAGGGCAATTCTTGCCAAAGCACGTGAGTTTGGTGTTGACGTCCAGTCTCCCACAATTCTGTCATACGCAGCCGAGTAAATAGAGTAAATGACATTAATAGCACAGCGGCCGGTTCCGAGCAGGAACCGGCCGCTGTGGGTATCGTAGAGTAGGGGGATTATTTCACAACTTTGGTCGAGGTCGAACCCTGACGACGGATATATACTCCGGGAGCGGCAGAAGATTCGTTGACTTCGACACCGCGGAGATCATAGACCTTGGCGGGAGCATCAGTCCCGTCAGTGGTGATGTCGGTCACGCCGCTGTTTTCTGACGAGTAAATGAATTCTACGGGTGCCGAGTATTCGCCGTTGGCTGAACCGTCGGCAGTTGAATACTGACAGCGTGCACGGACGTAGTAAGTCTGACCATCGACAAGATTCTTGTTCGATAAACGGATTTCGCTACCGGTCTTTGTGTCAGCGAAGGTGCTGAGGTCGACTGCGGACTGAATGTAGCTTGAACGTGAGGGGAACGAGAGGGACGAGCTGACTTCGAGACGAACAGATTTTACACCAGCAACAGGGTTGATGGTGATATATTCGTCGGCGTGAAGTTTGCCACCTGCTACCGGCTTGATAAAGGTCGGCACTTCGGGAACACCTTCAAGAGTAGTGAACGAAGAGACGGGCGAAATGCAGTTCTCACCGTTGCGGACATAGAGCATACGGACGTAGTAAGTAGTTGCAAAAGCCAGCTTGTAGGCGGGAATTGTGTAGGTTCCGCCGTTTGTGTTGACTTCAAAAACAATGTCTTTGTCATCGAAGTCCTCGGTAAGCGAGAGCTGGAGCGTTACATCGCGGTCCTTTATAGCCCATTCGATAGTCGGGGTCAGAGATACACCGGTAGCATCAGACTCGGGCGAGGTGATCTGGAGATTGCGGGGAGTGAAGCCACCTATGACAGACATTCCGTCGTTGTAGTTGTTGCCGCAAGCACGTACACGCCAGAAGAGCTGGGTTTCAATAGGCATCCGGTAGAAATCTGACGATGAAACTGAGGTTCCGTCGACGGCGCGGGTGTAAAGGAGATTTTTCATCTCAGCGTCATCGGCAATTTCGACGATATAGTTCGAAGCGTTAGCCACGTCGCTCCATTTGAATTCGAAAGGCATTTCGATATACTCGCCTTCAGTGGGAGACAGAAGGGCAGGAGCCTCAAGATTTCCGACAGCTTCACCGACGAAGACGGGTGAATACTCGTTACCATAGCGGTCAAGGGTACAGACGGCGTAGTTATATCCGCTCAGGCGGTTGTCGGGAATGGTGTAGGATGTTGCATAGGAAGTTCCCAGAAGATATTCAACTTCGCGGTTGAAGTTGGCTTTGTCAACCGAAGCAGGCACGGCATAGACCGTGTAACGGACATTCTCGGGACCGGTCCATGAAAGGCGTGATCCGCCACGGCTGACATCGGAAGGATTTCCGGGATTGGAAACCGGGAACCATGTCATGGCCGGCAGGAGAGCGGGAGAGTTGAAGACGGTCGTTTTAAGATAGTGGGCGAAGAGGGGCGCATTTTTGTAGAGGTACTTGCACGAATAGAAGATCGAACCGGGAGCATCGTTTTCGGTATACTTGCGGTTCAAGCGGATTTCGTTGGCGTATTCCTCGAAGGTCGCGTTGTTGGGACCCGAAGCATTGAGGTCAAGCATTCCTTCTTCCACCAGTGATATGCCGGGTGCCTTGCTCGCAGCCGTCAGAGAAGAAATTGAGTGAGACGAATAGAAATGGCGGTTCCATTTCGCAGCGATTCCCGACCACCATTTAGCAGCTTTGTCATAGTCGGTGCTATAGCCGATGGTCCAATAAATCTGGGGAGAGATGAAGTCAAGCGACTGATTGGCGATCCAGGCAATAGGATCTGAATAAATGTCGTTGTACTGCCAGTCAGAGCCGGTAGGACAAGGCGAAATGCCATATTTACGTGCAACTGAAGATGACGTACAGGCGATGCCGGCAGGCGATACGCCGAAACGAACCCAGGGTTTGATTCCCTTGATGGTTTTGTAAACCGAATCAATCATACGGTTCACATTGTCGCGGCGCCAGTCACCGAGAGAAAGAGTGCCTCCGGCGCCGGTGTATGCGCTGTAAAGATCGGCATCGGCCGAGGCCGGAGTGCCTGAAAGGTAAAAATAGTCATCGAAAAGTACACCGTCGACGTCATAGTTGGTAACGATTTCGGCGATGATGTCACAAATGAGTTTCGTGACTTCGGGATTACCGGGGTTAAGGATTGCCGCCTCTTTAACGTCCATGACCCATTCAGGATGGGTGTCGCGGTAGTTCTTCGGGGTATTGTCCCACTGGTGCTGAACCGATTCAAAGCGATAGGGGTTGATCCATGCATGACATTCCATTCCACGGGCATGACATTCGGCTACACAGAATTCAAGAGGATCCCAACCCGGATCGAGTCCGCGTTCACTGACGAGGTCGGTTGACCAAGGTTCGTATGACGATTTGTACATGGCGTCTGAACGCGAACGCACCTGGAAGTTGATTGCGTTCATATTGTTGACGCTGAGAGAATCGAGCATTTTGATCAGATCATCTTTCTGACGTTTGATCTGAGCTTCATTTCCCGTCGAGGTTATAACATTGTTAGGCCAGTCGAGTTGCCATACTGTCGCAACCCAAGCAGAGCGCGTTTCACGCTTTACAGGGGCATCAGCCGCAAGCGTGGAACCGACCGAAGCAAGGGCTAACGCTGCGGCCAGTAAAGGTTTAAATAAGAATTTCATTTCAAGGTTAATGGTGTGATTATATAAAATGGATTAATAAATTCTTTCTTATTTAGCCGCAGACTCAAAACGGTTTGCGGTATTTGTCTTCTGCTGTATCTTCGAGGATACTGAGGTAGGAAGCATAACGAGATTCAGCAATCCGGTGATCTTCCACGGCCTCGCGGACGGCGCATCCGGGTTCGTGAGTATGGGTGCAGTTGCCGAAGCGGCAGTCATGCGAGACTTCAAACAGATCGCGGAAATAATGAGCCGTCTCATACCGGTCAAAATCAATGGTTCCGAAGCCTCTGACTCCGGGGGTATCGATGATCGAGCCTGCGTCTGGACCTCCCGGAAGGTGGTAGAGCTCGCTGAATGTCGTTGTGTGCATTCCGGTGTCGTGGACGTCCGAAATGTTGCCGGTCTTTACATCAACCCCTGGAATCAGAGCATTGATGATTGTTGATTTGCCCACTCCTGAGTTGCCGGCAAGGAGAGTGGTTTTATTTTTCAGTTCTTCTCTCAGGCTGTCAATCCCGATATCGGTTTTGGCCGATACGCAGATAACTTTATAGCCTATTGAAGTGTAAAGGTTAACGACTGCATCGAGATATTCGCGATCTTCGGGGTCCGTGATAAGGTCGACTTTGTTGATGACAATCACGGCTTCTACGCCATAGGCTTCGGCAGTTGCCAGATATCTGTCGATGAATGTCGTCGAGGTGGTCGGGTGAAAGAGCGTAACGACCAATACTGTCTGATCGAGGTTCGCTCCGATTATGTGTGATTCCTTCGACAGATTGGAGGCACGGCGGATGATATAGTTCCTTCGCGGATCTATAGCTGTAATCCAGGATGCATCTCCGGGCCTTTCACCTTCGGAGATGGTGACAATATCACCGACAGCGACAGGATTGGTCGTGCGGATACCGCGGATTCTGAAATTTCCCTTCACCCGGCAGTCAACTTCGCGTCCGTCTTCGGTCTCGACAATGTAGTGTGAGCCTGTATTTCTTATGATTCGTCCTTTCATCTAATACTGTTAGGTCGCTCCGTGTGTCTTAGAGGGCGTTGAGAGAGTCAAAAAATTCTTTTCTAAGTACCGGGTCAGAGGCAAACTCACCGGCATAGTCAACGGTCGTAGTAGAAGAGTCTTGCTTCTCTACACCGCGCATTTTCATACACAGGTGCTGAGCGTTGCACACCACGATAACACCGCGGGCTTTCAGCGTCGCCATTATTTCTTCGACGAGTTGGGATGTCAGTCTTTCTTGGACCTGAAGGCGGCGCGCAAAGACGTTTACGACTCTGGCGAGCTTGCTGAGTCCTATCATATTTCCATCGGGAAGATAGCCTATCGAAATCCGCCCGAAGAAAGGAAGAATGTGGTGCTCACACGTCGAATAGAATTCAATGTCTTTAACGATGACCATTCGTGAGCCGGCATATTCGAAAATCGCCTGTTTCATGACTTCCGAAGCATCCTGGCGATAGCCCGAAGTTGTAAACCACAAGGCTTTAGCCGCACGCATAGGCGTTTTTTGCAGACCTTCGCGGTCAGTATCTTCGCCGATAAGTTTCAGAATCTCACGGTAGTGATGAGCTATCTGCTCGATTGTTTTCTGTTCGTCTGGACTGATGACGTTCATTTCTGTGTGTTTTATCAATTGATGCGGTCGCGGACGACGCGTAAAAATGGTGAATAAGAAGGAAAGGCGCGTTTGACTTCGTCCATGACCTCCGATGCTTCGTTACGGCTTCTGAAATCTCCGAGTCTGACACGCCAGAAAGGCGATTCGAAAATCTGATAAACCTTATATTGGGGGAAGCGGGCTTGAACACGTGATTTCCGGTTGGCCGCTTCGGTTTTGGCCGCCCGGTTGTTGTCGGCAAATATCTCAATGCGATAGCCGCCTTTTGCAGTCTGAGCGGTCGCTCCCGACGCGTTTCCCGAGGTTGAGACCGCGTTTTCGCTACGTTGGAGACGGAGAGTCAGAGCCACCGGTTGGGTTATAGTCACGCCGTCGATAGAATCAAGAGTAGTGACTATGTTTATTGACTGGGCTGAAACAACGATTGAACCAACCCCGAAAGTCAATATAATTGAGAAGCTGATTCCTAATATATATTTTAAAGTCTTATTAAATATTGAGCCTTGCATAAGTTTGTGATATGTAGGACTTCATAAAACGGCATGATTAAACCGCGTTCGCTAAGCCATATATAGTACAAAGGTACAAAAAAACTTTTAAACACACAAAGGCCAGTTTGTGCTATCAGTCCGGAAGAAACAAAAAAAGCCGCCGGCATGTATAAAAGAATGGCAAAGGGGATATTGCGAAACCGCATTTTAATATGAAAAAGTTGGGGGCCTGTTGCAGAACCGCGAGTTCAAGCGAAAAGTAGGGACGCACGGCTCGTGCGTCCGATCGTAAACGTCTGATTAACAGTGGACGCACGAGCCGTGCGTCCCTACAAAGATACCGATTTTATGGCTTCATAGTAGTTCTGCAACACCCTCAAATTGGTAATCAGTGTGTCAAGTCCACATGCCGAAGGCTTGTCCGTACAGTTTGAAGTGTTCTGCAACATTCTCAATGTTGTCAAGAAAAACTACGGATTTGTGACAAAATTGTGATAGACGATGTGACAAGAATGAGCATAATTATGGTCGAA
>CAYVXC010000004.1:12981-41025 GCA_964454925.1 uncultured Bacteroides sp. | reverse complement strand
CACATAAGAAAGGTGTAGGTAGTTCTAAGAACGGCCGTGAATCAGAAAGCAAACGCCTGGGCGTCAAAATCTTTGGCGGTCAGTTTGCAAAAGCGGGCAACATCCTGAAACGTCAGCGTGGTACTGTTCACCATCCCGGCCTCAATGTCGGTATCGGTAAAGACCACACTCTCTATGCACTCGTAGACGGCTTCGTACTCTTTACAGAAGGCCGTAACGGACGTCGCTTCATCAATGTGACTCCCGTTGCCGAGGCATAACCGCTCACGTCAGCAATCTTAAAATCAAACACGGACAACTTGTGGAAATTCCGCAGGTTGTCTTTGTTTTAATACGGTCTGTCAGGATGTGAGTTTTGCAAAAATATGTTTCCAAAGCTTAAATAAAGTTTATCGCTTAAATCTTTTGCCAAAATCATGCTTTTTTTGGCAAAAGATTTTTTACTTTTGTGGAATAAATGGCTTAAAACGGCCGATATAGTCGGTTAAGTCCTTGAATCATCTTTTAACCTATTGAAAATTAATCAACCATGTCTTTCGCCCGTAAAAAGGTCGCATTAATGACCGGAACGCTTGTTTCACTAAGCGTCGGATTTACTGTGCATGCCGATAACGCGTCAGTCGTTTCATCAGTATTTAACAACTATCAACCCGGTACTTCAGCATTAGGGAGATTAGCCGTTAAAAACGTGAAAATCGATGATGCGGCGAAGACGATCAAGATTGATTTGAATGAAGTAGGTGGCTACCTGCCTCTTGACAAAAAGCGTACGGCGGATCTCAAAAACGATTTGAAGAAAGCTTTGGTCGGTCAGGATAAGGCGGGGGATTACGCGATAAGTGTAGACGTTGTCAAGTCTTCCAATTCAGGCGAAGTCTATCGCTATGAGCTTGATGACCTTTATCTGTTCGCTCCGAAAAAGTATGTAGCTCCGACAGAAACCAAACCCTTCTTTGTCGATCATGGCCGAGCTGCCGCTCCCGAAGGTCTCGAAGGTAAGAATCTTGCCCTCTGGCAGAGTCACGGGTGGTATTTCGAGCCGAAACTGAATCGATGGGAATGGCAGCGTGCGCGCATTTTCCAGACGGTCGAGGATCTGTATACCCAGTCCTACGTGATGCCGTTCCTGATGCCGATGCTCGAAAATGCCGGCGCGACCGTCATGTCTCCCCGTGAACGAGACACAAATCTGGTGGAAATTATCGCTGATAACGATGGTGGACTTGCCAAAGGCCTTTATAACGAAAACGGAAAGTGGACTTCGGCATCGAAGCCCGGGTTCGCTTATAAGACTGAGTCGATAAAGACCAATCAGAACCCGTTCCGCGAAGGTTCAGCCCGTGTGGCCGATGCAGGTTCTGATGCGGCCGCTTCATGGTCGGCAAACTTCCCCAAGGCCGGCGAATACGCGGTGTATGTTTCCTACATCTCAACGCCCGAAAATGCCGACGAAGTAACCTATACGGTTAATTCGCTCGAAGGAAAACGTGATTTCACCATAAATCAGAAGATGGGTGGTGGAACCTGGATCTATCTCGGACATTTCCCGTTCAATGCCGGTGTGCCCGAAAAACCGGTTGTCGAGTTGAGCGCCAAGAATGCCAAAGGCGGAAAAACAGTTTCGGCTGATGCTGTGAAAATCGGTGGTGGTATGGGTAACGTCGCCCGTAAAGTTCAGGTACCCCTCGATTCGATAGACTATGACTACGTACTCTCGGGTTATCCGCGATTTACCGAGGGCGCGCGCTATTTCCTTCAGTGGGCCGGCGCCCCGGATAGCGTTTATTCGCCGACTCAGAATGTTAAAGACTACAACGACGACTATATGAGCCGTGGCCTTTGGGTCAACTGGCTCGCGGGAGGTTCGTCGGTTCTTCCCGAACGCGAGGGTCTGAATATTCCCGTTGACCTGGCGTTTGCTTTCCACTCAGATGCCGGCACAACTATGAACGATTCGATCATCGGTACTCTCGGAATCTACTGTACCGATGGCCGTGAAAGAGGCGATGTTTATGCAAACGGAATGTCACGTAACGCCTCTCGTGATCTGACCGATCTGATCGTTACCAATATTGTCAACGATGTCCGTTCAAAATATGAACCCAACTGGACGCGCCGCGGAATGTGGAATTCGGCTTATTATGAAGCACGCGTTCCCGAGGTTCCGACAATGCTTCTCGAACTGCTCAGCCACCAGAACTTCGCCGACATGAAGTATGGCCTTGATCCCGACTTCCGTTTTACGGTTTCGCGCGCGATATATAAAGGTATGCTCCAGTTCCTCGCTCATCGCGATGGTCGCGAATATGTTGTGACACCGCTGGCCGTCAATAGTTTCGCAATCAATGGCTCGAACGGCAACTATACGCTTTCGTGGAAAGAGACAGTCGATTCGCTCGAAGCGACCGCGAAACCTACATATTATATTATAGAAGAACGTATCGGTGACGGAGCCTTCGTGAAAATCGGCGAATCGACCGAACCAGTTTACAAAGTAAAAGTAACCGACAGCGCCATCCACTCCTATCGTATTATCGCCGCCAACCGCGGAGGTGTCTCGTTCCCGGGCGAAGTGCTTGCTCTTTGCGACATGCCCGGAAAACCTGTCGTGACCATTGTAAATGGTTTCACACGAGTTTCGGCCCCCGACTGGTTCGATTCGGGTGAGATTGCCGGTTTCTATGATACCCGTGACCACGGTGTACCTTACATTCAGGATATTTCGTTCATCGGCAGTCAGTTTGAATTCCGCCGCGATATTCCCTGGATGGACGATGATGCGGCCGGCTTCGGTGCATCGCGCGCGAATTATGAAGAAAAGGTTATCGCCGGTAATACATTTGATTTTGTCTACACCCACGGAGCTGCCATTAAGAACGCCGGCTATGGTTTCGTTTCGACAAGCCTTGACGCTTTTGTCAACTCTCCGGTGCAGGCTAATCCCGGAACCGTCGATCTTATTCTTGGTAAACAGAAAGAAATTGCCAGAGGACGCGGTGTCTACGGAACCTTGTACAAAACTTTCCCGAGCGCACTTCAGAATAAGCTGGCCGCTCACGCCAACGCCGGCGGTGACATCTTTGTCAGCGGTTCTTACGTAGCGACTGACCTTTGGGACAATCCTTTCTCGACTCCCGAGGTCGCCAAAGCAGATCAGGAGTTTGCTCGCAATATCCTCGGATACAACTGGCGTGTCGGTCAGGCGTCGGTTACCGGCGAGGCTTATACAGTCGCAAGCCGGTTTAAATCACTCAAACCGTCACGTGACTTTGATTTCTCGAACGAACTGAACAGCGACCTCTATGCCGTCGAATCTCCTGACTCGTTCTATCCAGCTGACGACAAGAAAGGTGCTACGTTCCTCCGCTATACCGAAAACAACCTTATTGCCGGTACAGCGTTCGACAACGGAAACTACCGTGCTCTCGTCATCGGCTTCCCGTTCGAAACCATCACCAAGGAAAACCAGCGCAATGAACTGATGAAAATGGTGCTTGATTTCTTCGGTGCCAAAAAGCTCAGCCCGACACCGGTTAAACCCGCTAAAAAATCAAAGAAAAGAAAATAACTGACAGAGAATAAACGTTCCCTAATAATTGAATAATCACTTTTAACCATTAATAATCAACCTAATGAAAGCTACCATCAATTGCTTCCTGCCCTACGCAGACGAAAATCAGGTGAAAGCCACCGTTGAAGGCCTCCAGGCAAGTGAACTCGTAACGAAAATCTTCCTGCTCGCCACCGATGCAAACCTCCCCGCTCTTCCCGGTACAGAGGTTGTCGTTATCGACGGTCTCAACACCTCGGCCACAATGAAAAAAATTGCCGAGAAAGCCGACGGCGAATTTATCCTCCTTTACACCAAGTACAACAATCTGGTTATGGGCTACTTCGCTCTTGACCGTTTCGTAAAACTTGCCAAGGACTCGAAAGCAGGTATGCTTTATGCCGACTATTATACCATCGTCGAAGGCAAAAAGACCAACTCGCCCGTCATCGACTACCAGTTCGGTTCGCTTCGCGACGATTTCAACTTCGGTAGCGTTCTGTTCTTCAATACCGCCGACTTCAAGAAAGCAGCCGCCGGTATCGATACCGAATACACCGCCGCCGGTCTCTATGATCTCCGCCTCCGTCTGAGCCGCATCGCTCCCATCGTCCACATCAACGAATATCTTTATAGCGACGTTACTCTCGACAACCGCAAATCCGGTGAAAAGATCTTCGACTATGTCGATCCCAAAAACCGTGGTGTCCAGATCGAGATGGAAAAAGCCTGTACCGCTCACCTCAAAGAAATCAACGGTTATCTCGAACCCAAATTCACTGAAATCAACTTTGACAAAGGTGACTTCGAATATGAAGCATCGGTTATCATCCCCGTTCGCAACCGCATCCGCACAATCCGCGATGCCATCAAGAGCGTGCTGAGCCAGAAAACCGACTTCCCCTTCAACCTCATCGTCATTGACAACCATTCGACCGACGGCACAACCGAAGCTATCGACGAATTTAAAGATGATCCCCGCGTGATCCACATCATCCCCGAACGCGATGACCTCGGAATCGGTGGTTGCTGGAATGCAGGTGTTCAGCACCCCAAATGTGGTAAATTCGCCGTTCAGCTCGACTCTGACGACGTTTATGCCGACGAAAACACTCTCGCCAAAATGGTCAAGGCATTCTATGATCAGAACTGCGCTATGGTTGTCGGTACATACGAACTGACAGACATTGACAAGAACCCCATTCCCCCGGGCGTAATCGACCACAAAGAATGGACTCCCGAAAACGGCCGCAACAACGCCCTCCGCATCAACGGCCTCGGCGCTCCCCGCGCGTTCTATACCCCGATGCTCCGCGAAATCCACGTTCCCAACACCTCTTACGGCGAAGACTACGCTCTCGGTCTCGCATTCTCGCGCCACCACCAGATCGGCCGCGTTTATGACGTGGTTTATCTCTGCCGCCGTTGGGAAGACAACTCCGACGCTGCTCTCGACATCGTTAAGATGAACAATAACAACCTCTACAAGGACCGCATCCGCACTTGGGAACTCCAGGCCCGCGTAGCTATGAACGAAGAAAAGAAATAATTTCTCCGCTTTTAGACAAATGGCAGTTACAACTGAACAAGTAAACAAATTTCTTGAAGATCAGCTGGCGGTCTGGCCTATGGCCGCCGGCAACTTCAAGGCCTTGGAAGGTGTCAAGGTCAAAGACCTCGATGTCGACGGAATGAAAATCAAGGTCCAGTTCAATCCGGCCCGTATCGTTTCTTCATCGGCAAAAGTCGACGCTAAATCGCTGAAGGAACGTAAGTGTTTCCTTTGTGGCGCGAATCGTCCCGAGGTACAGACCGGTATAGAGTGGGGACCCGACGGAAAATATATTATCCTCATCAATCCGTTCCCGATTTTCCCGCGTCACCTGACCATTCCCGATCAGCGTCACGTCGATCAGCTCGTCGTCGACCGCATCAAGGATATGATGGACCTTGCAGCCGAACTCGATGGCTACACCGTTTTCTACAATGGACCCAAATGTGGTGCGAGCGCTCCCGACCACATGCATTTCCAGGCAGGTAATTCCGACTTCCTCACGATCGCCGAGGCTGTCGAAAATGCAGAACTGAAAACTCTTGCAACCGACGGAGACGCAACCCTCGCCCTCGTTGACACCCTTCCGCTCAACGTATTTGTTATCGATGCAACCGATCACGCCGCCGGCGAACGTCTTTTCCGTCGTCTGTACGATGCTATGCCCGTTCCCGAAGGAGAAAAAGAGCCGATGATGAATCTGCTTTGTTATGCAACTCCGGCCGGCGAACGTCTCATAGTCATTCCCCGCAAACGTCACCGTCCGTCGTTCTATGGTATGGACACCGACGAACAGATGCTCATTTCGCCCGCTTCGGTCGATATGGGCGGTGTGTTCATCACTCCTCTTGAAAAAGACTTTGACCGCGTCGATGCCGATCTGATCCGTCGCATTTTCGATGAACTTTGTCTTTCGAACGAAGAAATCAACGAAATCGCATCCAAAATCTAAAAATCCGAACAAGCGGAGTGTCTGCCGGTTTCCGACGGACACTCCCTTTCCAAACCAATCAATAAGAAATCACGTCTACAGTCAACGAATATGCTCGAACCGTTTATTAAAGTCGGAATACTTTCGGCGCCATCAATAGATATAGTTCTGCTTGACGAATACACAGTCTCTGGCCACCAGTACCGCGGCCCTCAGACTGTTTCGCTGACTCCCGACGGGCGTATCGCCTGGCAGGGTGAAGTTTACGACGAACTTGAATTTCATCCTTATAATCCCGAGTCCGGGACTTTTGAAATCAAGGATGTCGTGATTGGAGTCAATTTCCATTGGGAACGAAAAGAGGACCAGCGTTTCAGCGGTTCGGCACGTTTCATTGTGGAAGGTGACAAACTGACGATTATCAACATTCTTCCCGTCGAAGACTATCTTCTGAGTGTCATCTCGTCCGAGATGAGCGCCAACGCTTCGCTTGAACTTCTGAAAGCCCACGCAGTCATCTCCCGCTCGTGGCTTCTGGCGCAGATCGAAAAGAATAAGTCGATCGCCGATTCTGGCGAGACCTACTCGGCTCTGACCGAAACCGACGAGGAACGTGTTAAATGGTATGACCGTGAAGATCACGTTAATTTTGACGTTTGCGCCGATGACCACTGTCAGCGTTATCAAGGTGTTACCCGTCAATCGACTCCGAAAGTCGCCGAGGCTATCAAGGCAACCCGCGGTCAGGTGCTGACATACGATGGTGAACTTTGTGACGCCCGCTTCTCGAAGTGCTGTGGCGGCGTTTTCGAAGAATTTGAAAACTGCTGGGAACCGCGTCACTTTCACTATCTGGCTGCTCGTCGTGACGGAGTAAACGAAACCGATTTCCCGAATCTTCGCGATGAAAGCACCGCTTCAGAATGGATCACTACCCGTCCCGATGCATTCTGCAACACCGCTGACCCTGAAATTCTGACTCAGGTACTTAATAACTATGATCAGGAGACAACTGATTTCTATCGGTGGGAAGTCAAGTATTCACGTGAAGAAATCAGCGAGATTGCCTGCCGTCGCTCGGGTATTGATTTCGGGCAGATCGTAGACATGATTCCGCTCGAACGCGGAACGTCGGGTCGCCTTGTCCGTCTTAAAATAGTAGGTACCAAAACTACGAAAATAATCGGTAAGGAACTCGAAATCAGAAAAACGCTGTCAAACAGCCACCTCTACTCGTCGGCGTTCACCGTTGAACGTCACGATGTCGACGCCCAAACCGGGCTTCCCGCTTCGTTTACGCTCAAAGGAGCAGGGTGGGGCCACGGTGTGGGGCTCTGTCAGATTGGTGCAGCCGTCATGGGTGCCAAAGGATATACCTATGACAAAATCCTTGCCCACTACTTTGTCGATGCAAACCTCGACACACTTTACAACTGATTAACCAACGCATTTTTTTAACCAACAATGGCAAAATCAACAACACGAAACCCGTGGGCCTGGATTCCGACCCTTTATTTCGCCCAGGGTATACCGTTTATCTTTATCAACATGGTCACCATGGTGATGTTCACCCAGTTGGGTATGAACAAAGCCGAGGCAACTCTTTATACCGGGTGGCTCTATCTCCCCTGGGTAATCAAACCTTTCTGGGGACCGATCGTAGACATTCTTAAAACCAAACGCTGGTGGACGGTCATGATGCAGCTCTGTGTCGCTATAGGTCTCGCCTGTATCGCATTTACGATGCCGGTACCCTCAGCCGATGAGATTTCGGCCGGCGTGCCTGTCAGCTCGTTCATGATCTGTCTCTTCTGTTATTTCCTGACCGCATTCTGTTCTGCTACCCACGACATCGCTTCTGACGGTTTCTATATGATCGCACTTGATACCGCCCAGCAGTCAATGTTCGTCGGTATCCGTTCGACTTTCTACCGCTGTGCAAGTGTGTTTGGCCAGGGCGGTCTGGTCATCATCGCCGGTCTTCTTGAAACCGCAACCGGAAGCGTTTCGACTGGTTGGCAGCTGACCGTTGCAGGTTGTGCAGTATTCTTTGCTCTCGTATTCCTCTATCATTCGTTCATTCTGCCTTATCCCGCCACAGATAAAGCAGTCGGAGGTGAAGGTAAAAAAGGAGTGGGCGACATTGTCCGTGAATTCATCGGCTCGTTCGGCACATTCTTCAAGAAGAAATATGTTATCCTCGCCATCCTCTTCATGCTTCTTTACCGTCTGCCCGAAGCTCAGGTTGTAAAACTTTGTCAGGTCTTCCTTCTCGCGCCTGTAAACGAAGGCGGTCTTGGTCTCACCCAGACCGAAGTCGGTTTCGCCTATGGAGTGCTTGCAATTGCCGGTCTTACCGTCGGTGGTATCATCGGTGGTATCTGTGCATCTAACGGAGGTCTGAAAAAATGGATTTGGCCTATGGCTCTCGCTACTTCGCTCAACTGCGTAGCCTATATCATTCTTTCACAGGTTCAGCCCGATTATGCTACCGTCGCCGGTAAAATCATCACCTGGTCTTGTATCGTCCTCGAACAGTTCGCTTATGGCTTCGGCTTTACCGCTTTCATGCTATTCATGATGTACTTTGCAGATGGTCCTTACAAAACATCACACTACGCAATCTGTACAGCTTTCATGGCTCTCGGTATGATGCTTCCCGGTATGGCTGCCGGCTGGATTATGGAAGACCTTCTCGGTAATTCATACAAAGCTTTCTTCATCTGGGTACTGTGTTGTAACGCTGCGACCTGGCTTGTGACCGCTCTCGTTCGTCCTCACATCGACCCCGCTTACGGAGCACGTAAAAAATAATATATTTGACTGAAATGAAAAAAACAATTATAGCATCTCTTTTTGCGGTCTGTGCGCTGACACTTTCAGCTCATGTCAAACCCGGTATCGAAGTCCTTCGTGACCGCGGATTTGATGGTCTGAAAGGTAAACGTGTGGGTCTTATTACCAATCCGACCGGTGTCGACAACAATCTGAAATCGACGATTGACATTCTCCACGATGCCGAGGACGTGACCCTGGTCGCTCTGTATGCTCCCGAACATGGTGTACGTGGCGATGTCCATGCCGGTGATAAAGTTGACAATTTCGTTGACCCGGCTACCGGTGTGACTGTCTATTCGATTTATGGCAAGAATCGCAAACCGACCCCTGAAATGCTGAAAGATGTGGATGTCCTCATTTATGACATTCAGGACAACGGATGCCGTTCATATACGTTTATCTCGACAATGGGTCTCGCAATGGAGGCATGCGCCGAACTCGGAAAGGAATTCATGGTTCTTGACCGCCCGAATCCCGTCGGAGGTAATATCGTGGAAGGTAATCTAACCGAACCCGATTGTATCTCTTTCGTCAGCCAGTTCCCTATTCCCTATCTCTATGGCTTGACTCCCGGTGAACTTGCCAACTATCTTAACGAAGAAGGCATTCTTGAAGGTGGAAAAAAGGTCAATCTGACGGTTGTCCCGATGGATGGCTGGAAACGTAACATGGAATTCCGCGAAACCGAAATGCCCTGGGTTCTTCCTTCGCCCCATATTCCCAATCCCGAAGCAGCAGTCTACTATCCCGTTTCGGGTATTCTCGGTGAACTCGGTTACATGTCGATCGGTGTCGGTTATACCGAACCTTTCAAACTTTTCTGTGCCGAATGGACCGATGCCGAAGAACTCGCCCGCCGCATGAATGCTCTCGATCTCCCCGGTCTTAAATTCCGCCCCATCCACATCAAACCGTTCTATTCGGTCGGACAAGGTAAAGACCTTCAGGGTGTCGAAGTATACGTCACCGACAAGGAAATTGCTCCGCTTTCACTCACTCAGTTCTACGTCATGCAGGAAATGGCTGACATGAACCCTGAAAAAGCGACTTTCAAGGAAGGTAACGCCGATCCCAAACGTTTCAAGATGTTTGACCAGGTCGCTGGTTCGAAACAGATCCGCGAACGTTTTGCCAAGAACCACAAAGTTGCTGACATCATTGACTACTGGAACAAGGATGCCGCAGACTTCAAAGCCAAAAGTTCAAAATACTATCTTTACAAATAAGAGACGTAAATAACACCATTTAGGGACATGCCTGAGGCATGTTTAACAGCCACGAGCATGTCCCTTTATCTTTTCTCCTCACCCCATTTCTCTCCAACCTTATAAGATTCAGACCAATCACAATGGATACCAAACACAAAGCCTATCTCGAGGCTATCAAAGAATTCATTCCGTCCGACCGCCGTTATACTGATGACCTGCGCTGTTTAGCGTGGGGTACCGATGCCGGCTTTTACCGTCTTATTCCTCAACTTGTCATTCGTGCTAAAGACCGTGAGGAAGTGTCGCGTCTGCTTGAAATCGCAAATCGGATGGAGGTTCCCGTTACTTTCCGTGCCGCCGGCACATCGTTGTCGGGTCAGGCTATCAGTGATTCTGTTCTGATCGTTGCCGGTAAAAACTGGGAAGACTATGAAATCAGTGACGATGCCTCGACCATTACCCTTGAACCGGGTATCATCGGCGCGCGTGTCAATGAGATACTTAAACCCTACGGAAAATTCTTTACTCCCGACCCCGCTTCCAAAAAGTCAGCGATGGTCGGTGGCATCACTATAAACAACGCGTCGGGAATGAACTGTGGTACACATGCCAATGCCGACCACGTTCTCAAATCAATGGGTATAATATTAGCGGATGGTACAGTTCTTGATACCGGTGATTCTGTTTCGCGAAAGAAATTTGCTGATACCCATCCCGAGCTAATCAAAGAAATTGAAAAAATGCGCGATGAGATCCGCGGTGACAAAGAATTCGCAGACCGAATCGCTTATAAATACTCTATTAAGAATGTAACGGGGCTTAATCTGCGTCCGTTCATTGCCTACGATGATCCTTTCGACATCCTGGCCCACTGTATGGTAGGCAGCGAGGGCACTCTCGGTTTCATGTATAAAGGCGAATTCGAAACCGCTGATATAAAGCCGATGGCAGCCAGTGCGCTCGTATATTTCGACGATCTGGGCGAAGCGAGCCGCGCGGTGGTAGCCTTGAAGAAAGATTCACCGGTGGACTCGTGCGAGATGTTGGACACCAAGTCGCTCGATTCCGTACATGACACAACCGGAAAAGGCTTGACCGCGCTCCTGATGGATACCAAGGCCGACTCTCAGGGCGAACTTGATGACAACATCGCCAAGATAACCGAGGTACTCAATACATTTAAACTTTTCCGTCCCGTTGAATTTACGTCTGATCCCGCCGTTTATGGACCGTGGTGGGCCCTTCGTTCAGGAATCTTCCCGGCTGTAGGCGGAACCCGTCCCCTCGGAACGACAGTCCTGATTGAAGACATCGCTTTTCATATCGACGACCTTCCCAAAGCGACCGTCGAACTTGCTCAGCTTCTTGAAAAGAGCGGCTATAACGATGCTTGCATTTATGGTCATGCTTTCGAAGGAAATTACCACTTCGTTATCTCCCAGTCGTTTGAGGACGAGAAAGAGGTTGATCGGTATAAAAAACTCATGCTCGACATCGAGGATATGGTGGTCAACCGCTATGACGGTTCATTAAAAGCAGAACACGGCACAGGTAGAAATATGGCTCCGTTCGTCAAAAAAGAATGGGGCGATAAAGCCTGGGGCTACATGATTCGTCTGAAAAAGCTTCTCGACCCGAAAAATATTCTTAATCCCGGTGTGATATTCAACGATGACCCCGAATGTTACATCAAGGGAATGAAACCGCTGCCACTGACAAACGATCATGTAAACAAATGTATCGAATGTGGTTTCTGTGAAGTGAATTGCGTTTCGTCAGGCCTGACTCTCTCAGCCCGTCAGCGAATAGTAGTTCAACGCGAAATTTCACGTCTTGAAGCTACGGGCGAAGATCCGAAACGTCTGAAAAACCTGAAAGACGGTTTCAAATATCTCGGAAATGCAACGTGTGCGGGCGATGGATTATGCTCGACATCGTGTCCCATGTCAATCAACACTGCTGATCTCATCCACGATATCCGTCAGGCAGAACATCCGGCCGGTAGTTTCGTCTACAAAGTAGGTAAGTCAGCCGCCAAGCATCTGAACGGGATTGAAAATACCCTGCGTCCGGTTCTTGCTGTCGCCAACGCGGCCCACAAGGTCCTCGGGGACTCAGCTGTGAACTCAATCGGTCGTGGACTCCACAAAATCGGTGTTCCGCTGTGGTCGTCAGGTATGCCGTCTTCTCATTGGATGAAGCCTGTTGAACAGGTCAACGCACCTCGAAAAGTGGTCTATTTCCCTTCATGTATCAATCAGACAATGGGTGCGACTCCGGAGAAAGGCGAGAAGGTCAGCGACCTCGTAAATGAAATGATTCAGCTTTGCAACAAAGCCGGTTTTGAAGTCATTTTCCCCGAGAATATGAAAAACCTTTGTTGCGGAATGATCTGGGAAAGTAAGGGAATGCCCGATATTGCCGATGCGAAGACTGCCGAACTTGAGGAAGCACTTCTTAAAGCTTCGGAAAACGGTCGAATTCCCGTAATGTGTGACCAAAGTCCCTGTCTCCACCGGATGCGCGATCACATTAAGGGAATGAAGCTCTATGAACCCGCCGAGTTCATCAATGACTATCTGGCTCCCAATCTCGATTTCCATCCCACGGACGAACCAATTGCAATTCATATCACATGTTCGTCACGCCGTATGAATCTCGCGGACAAGATTATCGGCCTGGCGCGCAAGTGCTCGACAAACGTTCTTGTTCCGAGTGAAGTCGGATGCTGTGGATTCGCCGGTGACAAAGGATTTACCCATCCCGAACTTAACAAATGGGGCCTTAGAAAACTCAAACCCCAGATTGATGCTTTCGGGGCCCGGTACGGATATTCGAATTCAAGGACATGCGAGATCGGCCTGACAACGAATTCGGGAATTCCCTACAAATCGATTGCTTATCTGGTTAATTCAGTCACCACCCCCAAGCGAAAATAACTAACAGAATATATTTAACCAATCAATGTCAACACATCATTCAAAAGAAGAAACAGTCAAACCGCGGCCTCAACGGTTGCTGGCCTTGGACATTTTGCGCGGTATCACAATCGTCGGAATGATTCTGGTCAACAATCCCGGTTCGTGGGGCCACATCTATGCTCCGCTTGAACACGCATCATGGAACGGTCTGACACCCACTGACCTGGTCTTCCCGTTCTTCATGTTCATCATGGGCGTGTCGACCTACTTCTCACTGAGAAAATATGATTTCAAGCTTTCAGCTTCGGCCGCATGGAAAATTATCCGCCGCACGGTCGTAATTTTCCTGATCGGTATGGGTATAGCATGGCTATCGCTGACACTGCGCGGAATCACGGGTGAGCTGTCTTTCTGGGAGTCGATCACTCAGTTTGATCATATAAGAATTCTCGGAGTCATGCCCCGTTTGGCTATCTGTTACGGTGTCGGGTCTCTGATTGCTCTTTGTGTCGGACGACGCGGGCTGCCTTGGACCATCGGAGGCCTTCTGGTAGTCTATGCCATCATCTTGCTGACAGGTAACGGATTCGAATTTGCCGATACAAACGTTATTGCAGTTGTTGACCGTGCAGTTCTCGGTGTAGATCACATGTATGCCGATACAATCAATGGCGTTACACTCAAGTTTGACCCCGAAGGGCTTCTTTCGACCCTTCCGTCGATTGCCCACATGTTGATCGGCTTTATGGTCGGCGGAATGATTGTCCGCACTAAAGACAATATACTCCGGATCAACAATCTCTTTATCCTCGGAACAATACTCACTTTCGCCGGTTTCCTTCTTGATTTCGGTATGCCCATCAATAAGAAAATCTGGTCGCCGACTTTCGTCCTTACAACGTGTGGACTCGCTGCGAGTTTCCTCGGGTTGCTGATATGGATCATTGACATCAAAGGATATAAAAAATGGTGTCGGTTCTTCGAGTCCTATGGCGTCAATCCGCTTTTCATGTATGTCCTTGGTGCGGTACTCTCAATAGTCATCTCCAACATAAAGGTGAGCTGGGCCGGTGCAGAAAGCGGGATCATCACTCTCAAAGGTTATATTTACAAGGCCATCATGATCCCCCTCGCGGGCGACGATCTGACCCTTGCCTCTTTCTTCTTCGCTATCTCGTTCGTGCTCGTGACGTGGGTATGCGGTTATTATTTGTACAAAAATAAAATTTATATAAAGATATGAAATTAATAGCAGACTGTGGAAGCACCAAAATCGACTGGTGCCTCGTAGAGAATGGAAAAGTAGTTAAGCAGGTTTTCACCTGCGGTATGAATGCCGTCATGTTGACGGAAGAAGAAATGGCAGCCCGCATCAAAGCCGAGCTCATGCCCGAACTCAGCGATGAGAAAATCGAAGCCGTTTACTTCTACGGAGCCGGATGTATTAACGAAGAAGTATGTAACAACGTTGCGAACGCCATCCGCGCCAATATTCCCGCTGAAACAATCGAGGTTCACACTGACCTTCTGGCTGCCGCCCGTGCCCTGTGTGGTCACAAACCCGGTATCGCCTGCATCATGGGAACAGGTTCGAACTCGTGCTACTACGACGGCGAAAAGATCGTCGACAACGTTTCACCCCTCGGTTACATCCTCGGAGACGAAGGCTCAGGCGCCGTACTCGGTAAGATTCTTCTTGGCGACGTGCTGAAAAATCAGTTGCCCAAGGAATTGTGCGAAAAATTCCTGACTCAGTTCGAACTCGACCGCATGACTATCATCCGTCGTGTCTATAAAGAACCTCAGGGTAACCGCTTCCTCGCTTCGGTGACTCCGTTCCTGATTCAGAATATTGAAGAACCCTCGATTCATGCCCTTGTTCTGAACGCATTCAAGGCTTTCTTCGTCCGCAACATCGCTCAGTACCCCGGTTATCAGGATCTCAAAGTCAACTTCATCGGTTCAATCGCTTACTACTATAAATCCGTTCTTGAAGAGGCTGCCGCCGCAACCGGTTGCACCGTCGGCACAATCATCAAGAGCCCGATGGAAGGTCTGATCGAATTCCACTCATAATAGCTTACAACCTCAAATTTCCAAAAAGATAAATTATGGCATTTGAAAAAATCAGTGAGAAATCGTCGCTCTACAACGATCTCGAAAAGAAATCGGTCGGCGAAATCCTCCGCGACATCAATAATGAAGACAAAAAAGTAGCTTTTGCTGTTGAAAAAGCTATTCCTCAGATCGAAAAACTCGTGACTGAAATCGTTGCCCGCATGAAACGTGGCGGTCGAATTTTCTATATGGGTGCAGGAACATCGGGTCGTCTCGGTGTGTTGGACGCTTCGGAAATTCCTCCGACATTTGGCATGGATCCTTCGTGGGTTGTCGGTCTTATTGCCGGTGGCGATGTGGCTCTCAGAAACCCGGTTGAAAACGCCGAGGACGATACTCTTCAGGGTTGGCGCGACCTCCAGGAATTTGATATCAACGACAAAGACACTGTCATCGGTATCGCCGCTTCAGGTACTACCCCTTATGTAATCGGAGCAATCAACGAAGCCAAGAAACACGGAATCCTGACGGCCGCCATCACATCAAATCCCGGCGCCCCCGTCAGCGAAGCTGCCGATATCGCCATTGAAATGGTTGTTGGTCCCGAATATGTAACCGGTAGCTCACGTATGAAATCAGGAACCGGCCAGAAAATGATCTGCAACATGATCACGACTTCGGTTATGATCCAGATGGGCCGTGTGAAAGGTAATAAAATGGTCAACATGCAGCTCTCTAACGCCAAGCTCGTAGACCGCGGTACCCGCATGGTTGTCGAGGAACTCGGTCTGCCTTACGACGAAGCTAAACGCCTCCTTCTTCTCCACGGTTCGGTTAAGAATGCCGTTGACGCTTTCCGCGCCGAGTAATCTCTTCCGAATCATAAAAAATCTAAGTGTCCGCTCGATTGACCGTCTCACGGTCGGTCGCGCGGATACCCCATTATAGAAACAGTATTTTTTGTCAGGTCATGAAAAAGAAATCACTTTTGGCACTTTTGGGTGCTTTTATCGGACTTTCGGCTGCCGCTCAGGCTGTTACGACCCCTAAATACAATGAGTTTTATTATCAGCGTGCATCCCTGTTTGACGTGTTACCCGTTGAGTCGACAAATATCGTCATGTTCGGTAACTCGCTGACAAACGGATGTGAATGGCACGAACTTTTTAAAGACGACCGAGTTATTAACCGAGGTATAACCGGTGACATCGTCCAGGGTCTTCAGGACCGACTCGATCCGGTTATCAAAGGGAAACCGGCAAAAATTTTCCTTCTGATTGGAGCCAATGATGTCAGCCATCATCTTACTGCTGACTCGATTGCCGGTGCTATCACCGATCTTGTTGCTCGGATCCGTCGCGAAAGTCCCGACACTAAACTCTATGTCGAATCTATCCTTCCGATCAACCAGTCGTTCCACCGTTATAAGAATATGGATGGAAAAGAACCTGTCATCAGGGAGATAAATGCTTTGATTGCACCAAAAGTAATCGAACTTGGCGCGACATGGATTGATGTGACTCCTCTGTTTGCCGATGAAGAAGGTAATCTTAGAAAAGAATTTACCAACGACGGTCTCCATCTGCTCGGCCCGGGCTATCTCGCCTGGCGCGATTTCCTGCTGCCCTATATTCAGGAATAATTATTTTTTAGCCCTTTTTCCCTATGAATTTCTTCCGCCGCTCAATACCCTGTGTTGTATTAACAGTCCTTACTGCTCTATCATCGGCCCTTTCGGTCTCAGCCGGGACCGTGAGCGATAGCGTTCTAACTGCTGAATCGAGTAAAACAGGACATCCTCAGTCCGTAGGATTGGTTTTGAGCGGCGGAGGGGCTAAAGGAATCGCCCATATCGGTGTGATCCGTGCGCTCGAAGAACACAATATTCCGATTGATTATATCGCCGGAACGTCCATGGGTTCAATCGTGGGTGGTCTGTATGCCGCCGGTTATACGACCGACGAGATGATGGACCTTCTCTTAAGCGAGGATTTTTCATATTGGTCAACAGGCCGGATTGACCCTTACCGCGAATATTATTTCAGCCGTCAGCAACGTTTACCGACGATGTACACCTACGACATACCGTCGCGAAATGACAGTGTGGCTGATGCGTCGGCCGTGCCGGCTTCATTAATAAATCCTCTACCCATGAACTTCGCATTCATGGATCTTTTCGCAAAGTATACGGCTCAATGTGGTGGAGATTTCAACAAACTTTTCGTCCCGTTCAGGTGTGTAGCTTCCGATGTGGCTGCCGGTCATAAGGTCGTTCATTCGTCGGGAAGCCTTGGCGATGCAATCAGAACATCGATGTCGTTTCCATTGGTCTTCCAGCCGATAAAAGTGAATGGAGTTCTTCTCTACGATGGCGGAATCTTCGATAATTTTCCGGTTGACGTAATGACCGGTGACTTCGCTCCCGACATCATGATCGGTGTCGATGTGGCCGCCAGCGAGGTGGGTCCCCAGACGTCCATGATGGATCAGATTGAAAATCTGGTGATGCGCCGTCAGTCATACGAACTACCGGCAGATCAAGGTATCAAGATCAGGATTAATCTCGACCGCTTTTCACTTCTTGATTTTCAAGCAGCCCGTGAAATCGAACAGATTGGCTATGATCACGCCATGCAGTTCATGGACTCGATATGCACGCGTGTGACTTCGCGTGTGACCCCGGTTGCCAGAGAAACGGCGCGTGGAGTCTTTAAGTCTAAAACGCCGGCGGTGATTTTTGATAAAGTAAAGGTGACAGGCGGCTCCCCGGCTCAGAACCAGTATATCAGTTATCTTTTCGAACCGGCTCATACCGATACGTTCGGACTCGAACACGCCCGTGAATCCTACTATCGCGCCATTTCCCCCGGGCGACTCCGCGATCTTTTCCCTCAGGCAATCTTCGATCCTGAAACCGAACGTTTCACTCTCGATTTGAAAGCTAGCGTAAAAAACAAACTGTCGCTTGGGGTGGGGGGATATCTGACATCGGCGACAAACAGCTATATATTCCTTAATGCCGGAATCAGAACGCTCACGTCCTCGAGCCTGAATACATCCCTCAGTGGATGGATTGGCCAAAGTTATATGGCCGGGATGTTTACCGGAGCATTGAATCTCCGGACACCCGTCCCCTCGGCTATCGGTCTGACCGCTGTTGTTTCACGGCAGCGTTTCTTCGAGACGGACCATCTTTTCTACGAAGTCAAGACACCGACGTTTATTATCGAACATGAATATTTCGGACGGGCAGAGTATTCATGGGCAACCGGCTGGCGCGGTAAAATGACACTTTCGGCCGGATATGGTCATCTCTACTCAAGTTTCTTCAGAACCAACAGCCGTGTCTCAATCGATCTCGGTCGTGATCACACGGTCTATAACCTCGGACAGATAAGGCTCGATTATAAAGCAGGAACACTCGATGACTATACTTTCCCTACACGCGGGGCAGCCTATGAGTTTGTGGGGATGGGTGTCCTGGGTAAATTCGGATTTGTCAGCGCCGACGAGTTAGTGCCCGATGACCATTCGGCTCCGATGTGGCTTCAGGTCGAGTCGCGGACACGCAATTATTTTGATATTTCGAAGAAATTTTCACTCGGTTTTGAGTCTGATGTACTTTGGTCAACCCGGAGACTCCATCACAATTATAATGCGGCTGTTGTCAATGCTCCGGCGTTCAATCCGACCCCGGCAAGCTACAACGCGTTCAACGCCGCTTTTCGCGCTAATTCATTCTTAGGCGCGACGCTTGTTCCCATTTATAAAATCACTTCGTCTCTTTCAGCTCGATTGTCGCTTAGTGGTTTTCTGCCTTTCAGACGAATCGAAGAGGACATGGCCTGGCGTTCACGTCGCGGTGGCTGGTTCCGGAATCCCGAAGTATTCGGCGAAGTTGACATCGCCTATACACTGCCTTTTGCGACTGTTTCGGGCTATGTCAATTATGCTACGTCCCGCGGTACGCCCTGGTCGGTCGGCATAACGTTCGGTACGTTTATCCTCGCCCCCAAATTTTTGCGCTGATCCATCGTCTTGGTCTGTCGGCGAGCCATGCCACTCCATAGACGAGAAAGCTCCCGCCAAGTATAAAAAACGAAAAGGTCAACAGTCCGCAGTGATTCCATGCATTGACCACGCATGGTTTGATGACCATTACCCAAATAACCGGTGCTTTGTGAACCAGATAGACGGCGAATGCGGAGCCGGCGAGAGAATTGATGATTTTGGACTTAAAGGACAGAGAGGAAAATATCAAGAACAGCGAAACCGAGGCACCAAGAACAAAGGGAGAATTGTAAGCGAATGCCTTTTTTGGCAACAAAACCGAAGAGACAAATATAAGACAAGTCATTACGAGATACACGAAGAAAGTCAATACCTTTGAAAGACCGGTTTTCAATCTGACTGAAGAAACGTTTATGAAGTGACCTATCAGATACATCATTATGAGCTGAATGACCGTATAGCCTGTCGGATTGAATTTTCCTTCCCACCACCAGCCGGCCCAGATATTGAACAAAACGAACAGCACCAGACACCACTTGAAATCCCTTGGCCGGATATACTTTATCCCCGCGTTAATGAATGGTGCGATCAGCATAAGGCAAAAATAGGCCGGGACATACCAGAGATCGGTATGTGTCAGCACAAGCCATTGTTCCCACCAATCGTGCATATTCATCCGTGCCGGCCATGCAAATAGAGCGATTGTCCCGATTCCGACGGCAAAGTAGAGACACTGAAAAAGGTAAGCTCCGATTTTCTTCCATGAAAATACTATGCCAAAATAACCTGAAATCAATGTAAAGCAGTTGACGCCTGTGATGGTTAGCGATTCGGTCATCAGCTGCCAACCGGTTCTCGAATCGATGTCATTCCATCCTGCGGGAGCAGGCAGCCCCAGAGATGCGCCGTCAGCATGGACGATGAGGACGAATAACATCGAGATGATTCTCAGAAGCTCAATTTCGGAACGTCTGGTTTTATTGATCATAGATTATTCTTAACAGGAAAAATAAAAAGCAGTGCGCGGGCACTGCTTTTTATTGTGCGGTAAGCGGATAATTACTGAATACCGAGTTTTGTTTTGACATCGCCGGTTACGTCAACGACATCTTTACCCTGGTAGGCAGCCTGACCGGCCTGGAAAATGAAAGTATAGCTACCTTCCTGGCCTACAGCGTTGAGCGCGTCGATGACTTTCTGCTGAACGGGAGCCATGAGGGTCTGCTGCTGACGCTGGAGATCCTGGCTGGCGGTGTTACGGAACTGTTCGATTTTCTGACCGAGTTCCTGGAGTTCGCTTTCGCGACGTTCTTTGATTGAAGCAGGTGTATTTGCGTCGAGAGCCTGGTATTCGGCAAATTTTTTGTCAAATTCTTCCTGCAGTTTGGTGAATTCCTGCTGATAGTTCTGAGAGGCTTTTTCAAGCTGTTCCTGTACAGATTTGAATTCGGGGAGATTGGGAAGAATGGCATCAACGTCAACAACACCGAATTTCTGGGCCGACATGGCCAAAGGCAGAGCGATAGCAAAAGCCACTGCGATGATAAGTTTCTTAAACATGATGATTTTAAGTACTTTAATGTAGGTTATTTGTTTGTGATAAATTAAATTTCAATAGACCAGCAATGATGGCAAAGCTTATTTGGCATAACCGAGTTTGGCGAGAACGTCATTCGATATGTCGATAGTGGGTGAAGCGAAAATGATGTCGCTTGAGCTCGCGCGATCGAAAACGGCCTGAAGGCCACGTTCCTGAGCCACTTTTTTCACTGCGTTGTAAATATCGTCCTGAATCGGTTTCAAAAGGGTCTGTCTTTTTTTGTAGAGTTCACCTTCGGGTCCGAAGTATTTGTAACGAAGCTCCGTTGTTTCTTTTTCTTTGGCAACAATGGCTTCTTCGCGTTTCTTTACCTGGTCGTCGGTGAGGAAAACTTTGTCTGCGAGATAGGACTGATACATCTGTTCAGCTTCTTTACCTTTGGTCTCAACTTCTTTCTGCCAACGTTGTGACAGTTGGTTGAGCTGTTCGTTTGCCATTTCGACAGAAGGCACGTTTTTCATAATGTATTCCATGTCGACCAGAGCAAATTTCTGGGCACGGGCACCGGCGAAGCCGAGGACGGCGAGCAGTGCGATAAGTAGGGTGCGTTTCATTATATGTTCTGTTAAATTGATTTGTAGATAATAATAAGACAACCGGAAACCGAAATGGTTTATTGTCTATGATTCATCAGAATTCCTGACCCAGGATGAAGTGGAAGTGAGAACCGCCTTTTTTGCCGAATACGGTGTCAAAACCATAAGCCCAGTCAATACCCATCATACCGACCATCGGGAGGAAGATTCGGACACCGGCACCGGCACTGCGCTTCATCGAGAATGGATTGAAATTCTTGATCGATGTCCAGGCATTACCGCCTTCTGCAAAAGCCAAAGCGTAAATCGTCGTAGTCGGCTGGAGCATGAGCGGGAAGTGGACTTCAAGACCGAAACGGGTGTAGGCATAACCTTCCGAGCGGAACGGTGTCAGCTGACCGTTGTCATAACCACGTAGGGCGATGGTTTCGGTTGCGTAAGTGTATGAACCGGACATACCGTCACCACCGACATAGAAGGTTTCGAACGGTGTTTTAAGCCACTTGTTGAAGCTTCCGATGAGACCGATGTCTGCACGTGTCATCAAGACGGGCGTCCACTGGCTGTTTGCATTGCAGATCGGAGTATAGGTGCGCGATTTGAAACGGAGCTTCCAATATTCGATCCATTTATAGAGTTCTTTTTTGGATGCGGTGGTATTTTCTTCGGCAAGCTTCTTCCAGTCTTTCTTGCCGGAGAAGAGTGATGCCGGGGGAGTGATCTGGAGATTGAGCGAGAACTGAGAACCAGAACGCGTGTATAGCGGGTTGTCGATCGAGTTGCGCTGGAGCGTAAGACCGAGGACAAGAGCGTTTGACGAACCGTTGTTCATGTAGTAGAGGTAGTCCCAGTTCTTGAGGTAATACCAGTTGTAGCCGAGTTCGGCCGTGAATGTGAACCAGTCGTCGGGCCAGCTGAGTCGTTTACCGAATCCGACTGTCACACCGACCATCTGAAGTACTTTGTTGGGGTCGTAGGCGTTCTCATACGAGTTCTGCCAATAGTCGCTGTAGTTCGAGCCGAGTCCCGTTCCGTAGGGATAGCCCCAACCGTAGGCCGACATTGCGTTTTGCCATTGGTTGTTATAATAAGCCGAGTTGACACCGGTCTGGCGGCTATAGTAGGCTGATACCTGAAGTGAGTTGGGGCGCTTTCCGCCAAACCACGGATCGAGGAACGACAGCGAGTAGGCCTGGAAATAACGGGCGTTGGTCTGGGCGCTGACAGTGAACGTCTGACCCTCACCCTGGGGTATGACTCCGCGGTATGTACTTGGATGGAACAGGTTTTTAACGGAGAAGTTAGTGAATTTCAGCGAGAGTTTACCGATAATACCGGTCTGGCCCCAACCGAGAGAGAATTCCACCTGGTCGTTGGCTTTCGATTCGAGATTCAGAATGACGTCAACGGTTCCGTTGTCCTCGTTCGGGCGGATGTCGGGCTGAAGGTTTTCAGGGTTGAAGTGACCCGTCTGCGCGATTTCACGTACAGAGCGGATGAGGTCTGATTTTGAGAACAGTTCGCCCGGACGGATTCGGAGTTCTCGGCGGACAACCTTTTCATACAGACGGTCGTTACCATTGATGACCACGTTGTTGATGCGTGCCTGGGGACCTTCCATCATTCTCATTTCGAGAGAAATCGAGTCACCCGAAACTTCTTTTTCGATAGGAACGAGCTGATAGAACAGGTATCCGTTGTCCATGTAGAGACTTGAAACGGCGTCTTCGTCATCGTTGAGACGTTTGTTCATCAGTTTTTGGTTGTAGACATCACCGGGCTTCATGCCGAGATAAGCGTCGAGGATCTCATTGCCGTAAACCGTATTGCCGACCCAGTTGATGTCCTTGATATAATATTTTTTACCTTCGTCAACGGTCAGGTAAACGTCTACGCGGTTATCGTTGTAACGGACAACCGAATCACTGACGATCTTGGCGTCGCGATAACCTTTCTCGTTATATTTTTCAAGAATTCGGTTTTTGTCGTCTTCAAAGTCTGAATTGACGAACTTTTTCTGTTTGAACAGATTCAGAAGTTTGCCGTTTTCGTTGGTTTTCTTCATGGCGCGCTGAATCTGGTTGTCAGACAAAACCTCGTTACCGTCGATATAGATTTTGTGTACCTTGATTTTCTCTTTTTTGTCGACGTTGATGTCAACAATCATTTCGTTTTTCTTCGATAGGTCTTCATGAAGGGCTATTTTCACATCGACATTGTTAAAACCCTTGTCGGTGAAATGCTTTTTCACAATAGCTTCTGCACGATTGACGATGTTCTGAGTAATCTGGTTACCGGGCAAAAGATTGAGTTTTTCTTCGAGATCTTTCTTTTCGCCGCTTTTGACACCGTGGAAAACGACCTGAGAGATTCGCGGCTGTGTTTTCAGTTCGATTTCGAGCCAAGCTTTGTCACCATACGTTTTCAGGACCTTGACCCGGGCCTGGGAGAACAGTCCCTGTCTCATAAGTCTTTTGACAGCGGTAGTGATGTCGGCGCCCGGGAGTTCAACACGGTCTCCGACCTTTAGTCCGGTGTAGCCGATGATGATGAAGTCGTCATAGTTGGGCGCGCCGGTGACCGTGATGTCGGCGATTTCGTATTTTCGCGGCATCGAGCTGAAAAGAATCGTCGGGTTATAGATCGTGTCGTTTGCGCTCGCGGCCGGCTGACCGGTTGAAGTCTGAGCATCGGCGGTAGCAACGGCGGACGCAAACAAGGCGGAGCATATAAGAGTAATGAGTCTGAATCGCATGATGGGTTCGGAAATGTGAATATCCGGGAGGTTTATTTCTGAGTCCGGGGAGGATTGGTTTTAGTCGTTTGGTTTGTAATCTCTGAAAAACAGTTGAAAAGCCTGTGGTCAGGTGAGGGCTTCTATCTGGTCACCAGTGAGCCCGAACCGCCGTTGACGCTTGTTGAACGAGACGATGGCGTCGTAGAGGTCGGTGTCACGGAAATCTGGCCAATACTTATCAGTCACGTAGATTTCCGTATAAGCAAGTTGCCAGAGGAGGAAGTTAGATATTCTCATATCTCCACCGGTCCTGATCAGAAGGTCGGGATCCGGTACCCCGCGGGTAGCGAGGGTTTCGGAGATTAGTTCAGGAGTAATTTCGTCGGCTTTTAACTCACCGTCGGCAACTTTGACAGCCAAACGGCGGCAAGCATCGGTGATTTCCCAGCGCGAGGAGTAACTGATGGCGAGTATGAGGTTCAGCCCCGTGCCCGCAGAAGTGTCTTCGATACATTTCATCAGTCGTTCGTAGGCTTCGCGAGGCATTCGTGACATATCGCCGATAACACTGAGACGGACTTTGTTCTTGATCAGGTCGGGAGTCTCGCGCTCGATGGCGGTCACGATTAGGTGCATCAGGATGTCAACCTCTTCGGCGGGTCGGTTCCAGTTCTCGGTAGAGAAGGCATATAGAGTGAGGTATTTTATGCCGAACTGAGACGATGATTCGGTGATGTGACGCACAGTGTTCACGCCTTCCACATGGCCGGCCGAGCGTTCAAAGCCCCGCTCACGGGCCCATCGGCCGTTACCGTCCATGATGATCGCAACATGTTCGGGTATTTTCAAGCCTGAAAGATTGGCGTAATCTATATGTGAGTTGGTGGTTGACATTGCTGAGATAGATAGAGAGTATTAATCAACGTAGTGGCATGTTTCGCAACGGCGTCCGAATTCGTATGTTATTCCGACCGACAGACGCGAATACCAGTCGTTGTTTTTTAGAAAAGACGATTTTATCATTGTCAGGTCACTAAGATCGGGCCCGTCGATATGATCGTTAAAGACTTTGGTGACTATAAACTCGACCTGAAGATTCCAGCGTTCGTTGAGTTTGTAGCGGATACCGGCACCCATGGGGATGTTTGGTCCGACAGCAGTCTCACCGTCACACGAAGCGAGGGTGACTCCGAGTCCAAGCGTAAGATAGGGCGTCCACCGGCGGAGATTCTTAAATGTTTCACCCGTTCCGTATGGGAAGAAGTTGAAATCAACCCGCCCCCCGAGATCATAAACCTGACTCTTGAAATCGTAGACCGCTCCTCCGGGAAGAACACCGTCCATATCGGCCGAGTTGCCCGAAATCGAAAGAGTTGACAATGCACCGCCGAAATACCAGCGGGCGTCATATTGGTATCTGAAACTGCCGTGAGCCGCGAAACCGGGATGGCTGAAAAGACTTGATGACGCGTCGCCCGCATATCCGCTCATGCCGATTCCGAGACCGCCATTGAATTTATATGGAATCTCTTGCGCGAAAGTTACCCTGCTCCCGATCGTGATGGACAGAAGAAGCAAAGCGAATATTTTCAGCAGTCGATTACTCATATTTAATATATTGAGAATGTATCTTTAATTATTGGAGGGGTTTTAGAGTAAATTGGACGATAGCACCGCGATAGACGGTGTTATAGGTGGCCCCTTCGTCGTTCGTTCCGCCGAAAAGATAGATATAGGGTGCTTCCCATTCGGTAATAGGAGCTGTTGCACGCGAGCGGATGGCCGAATAGCCGACCGACTTCCATACCTGAGAGACGTTGCCGTTCCCTGAGCGAGCCTTGATAGTCGAAGTATAGGAGTAGGCCTGTACATTTGTTCTCGAAGGAATGACTGCGTTGGGAATCTGAAGATTGTCGGGGGCTTTTGACCAGTGCATGCCGAAGTCGCGCGACATATAGACTGTATCGTTCGGTGTGCCGTCAGCACGGTTGCCGCTCATGGCGAGCATGATCGACGAACGTGATGACATGCGCCAGCTGATAGTGTCGGTAATGATGTTGAAGTAGGGCACAATAGCCATATTTTCAAGCTTTTCAGGCATAGCTGAACGGGTTATGTCAGCCCATTGGTTACCATCGAATGCCCATGAGCGGTCAACGAGAGAACCCTCTGCGTTCCGGCCGCCGACAATAAGCATCTGAGGCGACACACTCATTTCAAATCGGTAGTTCACAGGAATCGACGCCCCGCTGACGGGGAAACCTTCCGGGAGAGTCCATGTCTTGTTGTCGGGGAAACTGACAATGGACCATTCAGAGCCTGTTTTCTTTGTACCGATGACGTTTTTCTGATACGCGCCGATCATATTGGTCATTGTCGCACCCGTATTGGTCCATGTCTCTCCATTGTCGGTAGATGTATAAAGCGAAGAATTCTTGTCAAGAATATAGATGCCTTCGGGCGTGGCAGTCAGTGAGCTGATGAGCGCATCAGCCGGCAGCGAGATTTCAGCAGCCGACCAGGAACCGGCAGGGTCGGTGGACACGGCCATTGAATAGCGGTTTTCGTAGCGTGTCAGGCAATAGAAAGTGCCGCCATTTTCAGCTGTGTGCTGCTCGCTTACGACCTGGAAGACCGAAGGTAGGTTTCCCTGTTCAAGACGCGACCATGTCAGGGTGTCGGTCGGAACTGTATGGACGTTGACCCGGATGGTGTAGTTGCGCTCGGTTCGGCCGTCAAGCGAGACCAGTCTAAGTTTGACAGGTCCGTTAGAAAAGTCTACTGAATCGTTCGAATTTTCGAGATAGTTCATCAGAGTGTCCGGGAGATTCGGGCGCGGAACCGATAGTTCTGCCACTGACGAACCGTTGGTAAGGATTACCGGTATGAGCGCCGAGGTCTTGGTTCCGTATGGCAACGAGTCAGCATTGAAAATCTCGCCGGTAAAAAGGTCGATCGAGAAGTAAACCGAATCAAGGTTGGGAAGGACCTTCGAGTCGGCTGTCAGTGAAAAAGAACGGACAGCCGCGTTTGAGGGCAGATATTCGGTTGTCTCCTCTGAGCTGTTGCATGCCGTAAACGCCGGAGACAAGGCGGTGCCGATTATAAATGCAGCGGCAAATTTCTTCAAATTAGTTTTCAAAGTCAATCAATATTTTGTATCTGCGGGAACATCATTTTGTCACGTCAGGACATACTGATGTTGGGCAGATTGTATTGCCGGATGTTTTTTCAAACTGCAAAATTAAAATTTTTGAGGCAAATAGCATCCCTAATCGAGCCGAAAAGTAGTTCCTTTATCTATTTTTAGATGTTTTTAACTTGAACATAGCGTTCTTCGCTCATCACTCTTTAGTGAGGCCGACAAAAATTGTAGTAATTTTGTGATGCGATTAAACATAAAAAGGAAGAATATGGAGATTAAAGATGAATATATGGATCGTGCGCTCGCACTTGTGGCCGGCGGCCTTGGATATGCTTCTCCCAATCCGATGGTTGGTGCTGTCATTGTCGCTCCGGACGGTCGGATAATCGGGGAGGGCTATCATCGTCGTTGTGGCCAGGCTCATGCCGAGGTTAATGCGGTCAACTCTGTGCGCCCCGAGGACGAGCCGTTGCTTAAAGACTCCACAATCTATGTAACTCTTGAGCCATGTTCCCACTACGGTAAGACCCCGCCATGTGCCAAACTGCTTATAGACAGAGGTATTCCGCGTGTAGTTGTTGGTGCGGTCGATCCGTTCTCCAAGGTCAGCGGGCGCGGAATAAAGATGCTCCGGGACGCCGGATGTGAAGTCGAAACCGGAGTGTTGGCCGACCGTTCGCGCCAACTCAACACCCGTTTTTTTACAGCCCACACCCATGGGAGACCTTTCGTAACCCTTAAATGGGCAACCGACCGAGAGGGAATGATGGACCGTCGGCGCACACCGGAGAATCCCGGTCCGGCAGTCTTTTCCACGCCGGTGACCTCGACACTCGTTCATCGTCTCCGTGCGACTCACGACGGAATCCTTGTCGGCTCCGGAACGTGGATTGCCGACAAACCGCGCCTCGATGTTAGAAAATGGACCGGCCGTTCGCCTCGACGTTATGTCCTCGG
>CAYVXC010000004.1:11743-12881 GCA_964454925.1 uncultured Bacteroides sp. | reverse complement strand
CGGCAATAGCATCCGATACTACTCCAACAATCCTCTCGTTACGCCGTTTTCCCTCGGCACCTTTTAGGCGATTCCGGCCGGTTGCCGATGGTTGGTGATGAAGAAAAATTTGGCGGGTGTGGGGATTTTTTGTACCTTTGTATGCAATAAACCATCTCCAAGGGGCGGTTAACCTCCGTCCGGGAGATCAGAGGTCCTGTCAAGGACCTGTTATTGTTTTACAAACCATTAGTTTAGATTTCTTTATGTCGTTTCTTGCAGACAGAGTGAAAATGGACGGACTCACTTTTGATGACGTCCTTCTGATTCCCGCTTACAGTGAAGTACTGCCGCGCAATGTCAATTTACAGACTCGTTTCTCGCGTAACATCACCCTTAATATTCCGGTCGTTTCGGCGGCAATGGATACGGTGACCGAAGCACAATTAGCAATCGCAATCGCCCGCGAGGGAGGTATCGGGGTCATCCACAAAAACATGTCTATCGCCGAACAGGCACGTCAGGTCCATACGGTGAAACGCGCTGAAAACGGCATGATCTACGACCCCGTGACCATTGGCCGGGATAAAACGGTCGGAGATGCTCTTGCAATGATGGAAGAGTATCACATCGGCGGTATTCCCGTGGTTGACGATGAGGGACTTCTGGTCGGAATCGTTACCAACCGTGACCTTCGCTTCGAACGCAATATGAATCTCCCCGTCAGCGAAGTAATGACAAGCGACAACCTCGTCACCACGAGTC
The DNA here is from genome assembly GCA_964454925.1 of uncultured Bacteroides sp. GTDB lineage: Bacteria > Bacteroidota > Bacteroidia > Bacteroidales > Muribaculaceae > CAG-873. The sequence goes on along the minus strand of CAYVXC010000004.1, from coordinate 12,137 downwards.
AGTCGACCAATCTCGAAGAGGCGGCCGAGATTCTCCAGCGTCACAAAATCGAGAAACTTCCGGTAGTTGACTCGACCGGTCATCTCGTTGGCTTGGTCACATATAAAGATATAACGAAAGCAAAAGACAAACCAAATGCAGCGAAAGACGCCCTGGGTCGTCTGCGTGTCGCCGCCGGTGTCGGTGTAACGGCTGATTCGATGGAACGCGTTGACGCTCTCGTTGCTGCCGGAGTAGATGCACTCGTTATTGATACGGCTCACGGTCATTCGGCCGGTGTCGTCGGTGTTCTCCGTGCCGTCAAGGAAAAATATCCTCATATTGATGTCGTTGTAGGTAATATAGCTACCGGCGATGCAGCCCGCTTCCTTGTTGAGAATGGAGCTGATGCCGT
>CAYVXC010000004.1:3170-11643 GCA_964454925.1 uncultured Bacteroides sp. | reverse complement strand
GTTATTTCCAGGCCGGAGAGTCTGATGTCAAGAAGCTTGTTCCCGAAGGTATCGCCGCCCGCGTTCCGTTCAAAGGTTCGCTCTATGAGGTGGTTTACCAGATGGTCGGCGGTCTCCGTTCCGGAATGGGATATTGTGGCGCAGCGAACATCGACGCACTCCACAACGCTCAGTTCACCCGCATCACCAATGCCGGCGTGGCTGAGAGCCATCCCCATGATGTCGACATCACCCGCGAGGCGCCCAACTATAGCGCCAATCCTCGCTGAGATCGCATATTTTAACCGGTTCTAACAATAAATCCGATTGTTGAACGTTAAAAAGATGAGTCAATGTTGCCCCGCCGCTCCGGGAAGCACCGCGACTCATCTTTTTAAGCATAAGACTCTGTAAATACAGAAGATAAAAATTATTAGCCAATCCATTCAGCGTAACAGCTCAAACAACCGATGAAAAAATTAAACCTATTCTTTGTCGCCGCCATCTTAGGCACAGGCCTCGTTTCGGCCAAAACCGACGACCCGGTCATCATGACGGTCGGAGGCAAGCCGGTACATAAAAGCGAGTTCGAATATCTTTATCATAAAAATGCCGGTCAGCAAGTCGAACAGAAATCGATCGACGAATATGCCGACATGTTCAAAAAATACAAACTGAAAGTCGCCGATGCAGAAGCAGCCGGTCTCGACACTGTAAAAGCTATTCTTGATGAACTTTCACAGTATCGCGCCGAACTCGCTCGTCCTTATCTGCGCGACCCGAAGGTTGATCAGGAACTTCTCGACGAGGCTTATGATCACTACAAACGTCAGTTGAAAGTCGCACATCTCATGGTTCCGACAGCTCCGACAGCCGTTTTCAGCGATCCCGTCGTTTTTCTCGATTCACTGAAAAATGAGATGGCCGCCGGAAATCTCTCGTGGGAAGATGCTGTCATGGAATATTCGATTGACAACGGAACAAAAAAGAACGGCGGACTTATGGGCTGGCTTCTGACAGACGGCTCATATCCTTGGCCTTTCGAAGAGATGGCATACAATACGAAAGTCGGCGAGATATCGAAGCCTGTGAATTCCGGCTATGGCTATCATATCATCAAGGTCCTCGATGAGCGTCCGAATGTCGGTGAGGTCCACGCCCGCCATATTCTTAAACTGACTAACCGTATAACCGATGAAGCTCAGCTTGAGCGTGTCAAAGCTGTCATTGATTCGATTTCCAATGTCCTCAAAACCGATCCCAATGCCGATTTCGCTCAGATCGCACAGGCTGAGAGCGACGACGGGAGCGCCAAAAACGGTGGTGACCTCGGTTGGTTCGGAGCAGGCCGGATGGTTCCTGAATTTGAAGAAGTTGCTTTCTCGTTGAAGGACGGTCAGATTTCAGACCCGATCAAGACCGCTTTCGGATGGCATATCATTGAACGTCTCGAATCGCGTCCAGCCCGGCCGTTTGAAGAAATCAAGGAACAGCTTCAGGCTTATATCGACGGAAGCGAACGCGGCCTAAAGTCTGAGCGTTCGAAACTCGATCAGCTGATTGTCAAATACAATAGCCATCTCGACAACGAAGGTCTCGATAAGATTCAGTCCTTAATTGCCGCTCATGACGGTGGTTATAATGCTGAAATTATTCAGATGCTGGGAGTCAGTGACATCCCAGTTGCCCAAGTTAACGGAAAGAATATCCCTGTTAGCGAAATAATCTCTCACGTAGCCGTGACGGCTTCAACCGACCCGGTAAACGCCCGCTCGCTTATCGCTTCGGCAGCCACTCGCCAGATGGAAATGGAAACCCTCGAACAGGAACGTATAAAACTGGCAGACGACAATGTCGACTACCGTAATCTTGTAAACGAATACCGCGACGGAATTCTCCTGTTTGAAATCAGCCAGGAGAAAGTATGGCAGCGTGCTGCAAACGATCGTAAAGGTCTTGAAGCTTATTTCAAGGAGCATAAGAAGGACTATAAGTTCGACGAACCACGTTTCAAAGGCTTCGTTGTCTTCGCCCCCAACGACTCTGTTGAGACAGCTATCAAGGATTACCTTTCGGGACTCAAGAGTTTTGACCCGCTCACGCTCGGAAAAGAAGTACGTGACAAGTTCGGCAATGGTGTGAAAGTCGAACGTGTCATCGCTAAAAAAGGAGAAAACGCAATCACCGATTATCTTGGATTCGGTGGCCCGATGCCCGACAAATCAAAACTATCTTATAACAGATTCTTTGCGTTCAAGGGCAAGGTCGTTGATCAGCCCGAAGAAGTTGACGATGTTCGCGGCCAGGTGATCGCTGACTATCAGAATGCTCTGGAAGCTAAGTGGATAAAGGAACTTGAAAAGAAATATCCCGTCAAAATCAACGATAAGGTACTCAAAACCGTAAAATAAGAAAGTCAAAAGCGCCCCGATAAACATCCATACGGGACGTCTCAGGATACCGGCCCGGTTCCGTGAGGCGTCCCGTTGCTTTTAAAACCGCCGAGATTTTGAAACCGATTAACCGAGAAATTCTGAGGCTTGCATGGCCCGCGATAGCCACCAACGTCACGACTCCACTCCTGTCATTGGTCGACATCGCGATTGTCGGCCATATCGGGAGCGTAGGCGCAATAGGTGCAGTGGCCGTGGGTGGGACGATGTTCAGTATCCTTTATTTTCTCTTCGCCTTCCTTCGGATGGGTACATCGGGGCTGACCGCCCAGGTTTTCGGAGCCTCGGATATCAACGAAATTCGCCTTGTATTCAAGCGCGGCCTGACCATAGCGTTAGCGGGAGGCTTGATGCTCATTGCTCTTTCCGGGCTATTGGGTGACGGAGTGCTGGCCATTATTGATGCAGATGCGAGTGTGAAGCCTCTCGCAAAGATTTATTTTCTGACCGCAATAATCGGCGCACCGGGCGTTCTGGTCACAAATGTCGTTTCGGGTTGGTTACTCGGGATGCAGAAATCGCGTCCGATAATGTGGATTGCCTTGTCGACAAATCTACTGAATATAGGACTGAGTTCTGTTCTTGTTTTTGGGTTCCATCTTGGTGTGCGAGGGGTGGCTCTCGGCACCGCGGTCGCTCAAATTTCCGGAGCGGTAGCCGGACTTCTGACGGTCCGACACTTTTATCCTGTTCGAGCTAAGAAGATGCCGGCTGTTAGAAAACGGGGTGTCTGGCGTAAGTTTTTCAGTCTTAATGCTGATATATTCCTTCGAACTCTCTGTTTGTCGGCTGTGACTCTATGGTTCACTCATTCGGGAGCCCGGTCCGGTGCCGATGTTCTGGCCGCGAACTCTCTGCTGCTCCAACTCTTTCTTGTATTCTCATATTTTATGGATGGTTTTGCGTTTGCCGGGGAGGCTCTTGCCGGAAAATTCTTTGGTGCGTGTGATTCAAAACGACTCCAAGCGACTGTCCGGGCGCTTATCGGGTGGGGGACAATCATGGCAACCGGCTGTTCAATCCTTTATTTTCTCGGCGGACAGACCTTCCTCGGATTTCTGACTGACAGCCGGGAGGTTTTGAACGCGACAGACGAGTATATTTTCTGGGCAGTTTCGGTGCCGTTTGCGGGTTTTCTGGCATTTATCTGGGACGGCGTTTTTATCGGTCTGACGCGTTCGAGGTGGATGCTATGGTCGATGTTTTCGGCTATGGTGGTCTACTTCGCTATCTATTTTACCTTTCGTCATCACCTCGGAAACCATGCGCTTTGGCTTGCTTTTGTTTCCTATCTTGCCGTTCGCGGGGTTGTAGCCCATATACTCTATAAAAAGAATGAGAGCCGTTTGTTAAATTTCGATAGCCATGCCAATGAAACCGTCTGAGCCTCTTGTCTCAATTCTGATGCCGGTGTTCAACACCGAGAAATATGTAACCGAAGCAGTCCGCTCGGTCCTTGACCAGACATATCGAAACATAGAGCTGATATGTTTCAACGACGCCTCGACCGACCGGTCACTCGAAATTCTCAATTCGATCGCGTCTACCGATTCAAGAATGAAAGTCGTCGATTCGTCGGTGAATGTGAAGCAAGGCGGTGGGAGAAATCGTGCGTTGCGGGCCTCCTCCGGACGCTATGTCATGTTCCTTGATGCTGATGATGCACTCGAACCAAATGCTGTCGAGTGTTGTGTCACAACAGCATTAGCGACAGGAAGCGATGCGGTTTTCTTCGATTGGTCGCTCTATTACCCGACGCGAAATCTTAAGACCCGTGTCGAGCAACTCGGGGGCGACGCCGTCAATCTTGTCGGTGATGATCTTCGCCGCCGGATTATTCAACGCTCAACGGCTATCTGGTCGGCTATGTATGAAAAAGCATTGATTACCGATAATAACCTCTACTTTCCCGAGGGCGTATTCTTCGAAGATAACGCTGTTGCCCTCGCTATTCAGCTTATTGCACGGAATCCGGTGAAAATTGATCGTGCGCTCTACCTCTATCGTCAGGATAACCAGTCCGTGACCCGCTCTACCAACAATCAGTGTTTCTTCGATCGCATTGAATCAGCCGTCACGCTTCTCTCACATCTGAAAAGACTTAGAATTTATGAGCGATATGCCGACGAGCTTGATTATGTTTTCATTCAGCAATATCTCGAACACACCGTCTACGGAGCCATCTATCGTTTTGACAAACCGCAGATAGACCGTATCAAGGAAGTCAGGTCGGGCATTTCTCACTACGTCGGCGACTATCGCCGCAATCCACTGTACCTAAGCAGACCATTCTCCAAAAGGCTCAAACTTGCTCTTCATCTACGCTTCCCCCGCCTAATCAAACGTCTCTCCAACCTCCGGCACAAACTGAACTGATTACGACCGAAGTAATATCGCACGATTTTTGTGAGGACTAAAAACTTGGGGGATAATTTCTTTTATTAATATTTTGTGAATTGGAGAAATATTTTTAATTTTGTGCCAACTCAGTTAGCCCAGAGGGGTAATAGCTGGGATATTTATAGAATGGCGTATACTTAACGTTTTATCTTCCAGACTTAAATCTCGCAAATTTAATATCTACAAGAAGATATTGCAACGGGTAGCGTTCACTGTGGGAGCCTATAATTCCCAATGTGCTTTTTGATGTCTTTTGTAATGAATAGACATCAGAAAGTTGGGTTTATATAGTCACCAGGCGTGGGCTAACTGCGTTGCTTATCCTTGTAGAAGGCAATGCGAGAGCCTAAGTCTGGGATAAGCTTCGGTACAGACTCCCATGCCTTTTTTGTGTAATTCGATTTAATGACTGTCAGGGGTGTCGGCAGCAAGTTTGTAAATAATCAAATGTCAAACATTCCTTCAGGCAGTCTTAGATTTATCACATTAATCCTGAGTATTCTTTTTCTAACGGCTTTCACTATTTCTGCAGGAATTGTCAAAGTCAATCGGATGCAAACCTACAAACAAGAGGTAAATCCGGAGATTATTGACAATTACCTATTTGCAACATATTTTACAAATAACAAGAAGGCTTACAATCTCCGTGGATTTGAAATAGGATCTCCGGGAAATCAAATTCAGGATATTAAAATTAATCCTGCCGGATATTCGTTTGCTTTGTTATACGGAAAGGCCGGAAAGAGTTCTGTCAGAGTACAATCGCTCAATCCTTCGCGTAATATTAAAGCGGAGATCAAAGGGCTTATTGCTCCTACTGCAATATGTTATATGCCTGACAGCAGACAGATTGCGGTCGCAGATGATAAAAAAATAAAGTTTTTTAATTCAAAGAGTTATGAATTGGAGTGGGAAATTCCTATTTCCTATTCACCGTCGTCCGTCGTTATAAGTCCTACCGGACAGCTCGCTATTGCGACCTATCCCAATTATATACAGATTCTTACTACGGCAACCGGTGAAGTCCGAAAGATTATAGATATCTCATCACCTGTATCAGTTGCATTTAATCCAAGCAGTACACAATTCGGCGTTCTCACTGAAGATGGTAAGTTAACAATATATTCGGTCGGAGATCTCTCTGTCATCAATACATATGAAAACTTAGGCGTGAGCAAGAGTCTGTTTTTTCATCCCGATGAAAATTATGTCGGAATGATTGCAGATGGTAACCGTGTGGAGTTTATCAATCTCTATGATACTGCAGATCGTCCGGTCATCTACGATAAAGATCTGACTTGGGGGCGATTCGTACATGATGGTCAGGGTGATCTTTATCTTGCAACTGCAGGAAACAAGATAATCAGATATCGCCAGATAGATGGTTTTGCTCCTAACTATAGTCTTGTTCTTAACGAGATGGTTGAGGGGCGTATGCGCGAATGGACAAAGATGAGGCCGGGCGAGACCGAGATTGAGTATCGGGAACGTGTAAACGAGGAGAGTTTGCAGCGTCAACGTTTATTGTTTATGAACGAAGCGGCCAGTGAACTTGCGTTGGCGGCCGGATTAGGGAACTTATCAGATATTACATTGGGGCGTTATAATCCGGCAGACGGAACGCTAATCATATCTCTCGGTACGTTAAACGACATTTACCTTAAGGTTCCCCCGGAGGATATGGCAGGGTTTGGAGATGGAAACAACCTGCAATTCTCCAACCATGTGTTTTCACTTACTCCTGATAATAATTTTGAACTTATTTATGTACAGGTCTACAACCCGAACAACAATAAGACTTATATCTTTGATAACCATGAAGGACAAAACCTCGGCCTTCTGATGTTGGATGACAACTTTGTGTCTCTTGACCTAATAATCCAATCGTCGCGAGAGGATCTCATGCTTAATGACATTAAAAACCAGGTTCTTGAAGAGGCGCGAAGTCAAAAAATATTATCCGACCACACAACTATAGAAGTAAATACGCATTATGAACCTGCCACCGACGATATAGGCCGCAAGATAAACAACTGTCATGTGGATTTCTCATATATGGTGGATGAGGAAGGTTCGGCTAAAGAGGATTTTGCTCCCGGCAAGTATCGATTAGAGCAATCTCCCGCCGCATTGTCCTTGGCCCGTATAATTCAGCAATCATTCGCCACCGATGAATTCGCTCAATATCTGGTGCCCGGGAAAAAGCTGGTAATTAATATAACCGGTTCTGCTGATGCATTGCCAATTAATGGCGCGATTGCTTATGACGGCTCTTTGGGACAGTTTGATGAGGAGCCATGCTACATCAATGGAAATCTTACTACAGTTTCTGTGAACTCCAAGGATGCAATACGCACAAATGAGCAACTTGCTTTTATGCGTGCCCAGGCTTTACAGCAGAATATGATCCAGAATCTTCCGCAACTAACTGATATGGTCATTGACATTAAAAATTATATTGAAGTGTCAAAGGAAAAAGGTGCTGAACACCGACGGATAAATGTCTCTCTGATATTTATTGACCCAACGTCAAAGTAACTGATAAACTACAATATGAAAAGAATAATATCGCTTCTGTCCATTCTAACTGTATGCACAGCTTATTGTTTTGTGCCTAACGGGTCCACCGACTCTCAGAATACACCATTAGCCAATGCTCGTGAGCAATTGAATATATTCCGGAGTCAAATATCAAACAGCAGGCCGGATGTGAAAGGTTATGAAGCATTATACAAGGCAAGTATAATATATTCAGATGTTAGTGAAAAGGCAAAATTTAATTCGTCTGAATACAACGAATGTAAACAAGTCCTAATAGAAATATTCCCGATGCTCGCCGACGGAGCATATTTTCATGCGGCGCGTAACGACCAGGAAAAAGTTCTTGAGTTTGCATGTGCCTACGTGGATGTATCATTATTAAAATGCATGGCATCCGAACATATTCAAAACTCGAAACAATATTCTACCTTATCAAATCTGGCTGCCACAAATCTATATAACCGCCGGCAGTATGATCGCTCAATCAAGTATTTTTCCGCATATCTTGAATCGGGAGATGTGACAGCTCGGGAGAATGCATTTGAGGGACTTGCCAGATGTTACTATGAGACAAAACAATATGGCTACGCAGCAAATATCTGTCATCAAGGTTCTCAGTGTTATCCTTCCAATATGAATATGTTGCTTATCGGAATTGAATCTTGCGGTCATAACGGGAATGATACCGAGATGGAACCGATGTTGCAGAAAGCTCTTGCTATACAACCCAACCATAAAGGATTATTGGAATATCAGGGGAAGATGTATGAACGTATGAACAGATATGAGGAAGCGGCTCGTTCATATTCCCAATTGGTATCTCTTCAACCTACCAATCTTGATTACACGTGTCACCTTGGCTTTAATTACTACAATGTCGCTACTCTGGCATTTACTCTTGCTAAGAACAACGGCACATCTACAGACGCAGCCTTGAGGTTGTTCAGACAGAGTGCACCTCATTTACGCGCCGTGCTTGACAGCTCGCCGTATGCCGCAAATGTGGCACGAGCTCTCGCTTTCTGTTACAGCCAGACCAACGATGCGGTACGCCTCAAAGAGACAAACAATACATTATTGGCTATGCACTCTTCTCCTGT
>CAYVXC010000004.1:0-3070 GCA_964454925.1 uncultured Bacteroides sp. | reverse complement strand
GGAGTATCAAAAGAGCATATAAAGTTAACCAAAGATGCCACCTCTTCAGAAATGAGGTCGATAATCAGGGATCTCGGATATCGTACAGATATGGATCCGGATAAACTAAATATAATTTTTTATTACGCAGGACATGGTAATCCGGATATTCCAAATAATAAAAGCTACCTTGTGCCTACTGATATACGGGCAAATGATTTCGAGGAATGTTATGCTCTTGACAAACTGTATGCCCAGTTCGATGAGATGAAAGCGCGTAGTGTTACGGTGTTTCTTGATGCCTGTTTTAGCGGTGCTACACGCTCGGGACAGATGATGACATCAGCAAGGTATGTTCGTAAAGCACAAGCTGATGTGAAACCGGCCGGGAAGACAATCGTCTTCAGCGCATCGTCGGGTGATGAAGCTGCGAACGCTTATAACGAAAAGAAACATGGATATTTTACTTATTTCCTTCTAAAAGCTCTTCAGGAAACACGCGGAAATATCACTTATGCCGATCTTAAGGAACGGCTTGAACAAGATGTAAAAATCCATGCTTTTGATATTGAAGCCAAGAGACAGACCCCTTCGTTTTATTGTCCGGATGCTTTGATTCCGACAATCGAGACTCGACGGCTAACCGATTAATTCTCTTTTAACTACAATAATCTAATTATTCACATTTCAATTTAAAACTTTATGAAGAAGATAATAGCAATGTTGATCTGCGCTGTCCTTTCGATCGGAATAGCAACGGCACAGAACAGTAAGACGTACACCGGCTTTGTGGTGGATAAGAACGGCAATCCGGTGGTTGGAGCCGAAGTGATGGCACCAGGTGGTGGTGTTTCTGCAATTACCGATTCAGACGGCTCATTCACTATCGAGGTTCCTTTCATGCTAAAAAAACTTACTGCGTCGTATGCCGGTATGAATGAAAAATCCCTTAAACTTGGAAAATCCTCAAACCTGGTTTTCAAAATGAAAGCTTTGAAGAAAAGAGTCGGTTTCATCAGCTTTGTCGGAAACATAGGGGTTATATCGGACCGTAAAACAGGGCGTGATTATGAAGACGTATTTTATGAAAGTTCTTCTACAGAGATATCAGGTGGCGCAGGAGTTATGGGTGGTCAGATAGGACAGTTATCTATCTGGGGATGGTATGTAAAAGGCATGGGATTTGGCGGTGTCAATTATTTTTCAGGTGGAGGTTCCTTTACAGCTGGAGCTATCATAAAATTGGGATCCAACGCGCATCTGTACTTTGGTGGTGGAGTGGCATTTTTAGAATCTGCCATAGGGTATTCTTTTGATTTAGGCACTATCTTCACCGTAGGGAGTCATGTCAACATCATAAGTGGCCTAAATTATACCAATGGTATCGTAAACCACAGTAGCCATGAGCATACATATGACATTGCCAATCTAAATATTGGAGTAGGCTACACATTCTGATAAAACAATAAAAACAATTAATTATGAAAAAGATTCTATTTTTGTTAATGGCGATATTGATCTGCGCTCTCCTTCCAGTCGGAACAGTTGTGGCACAGAACAGTAAGACGTACACCGGCTTTGTGGTGGACAAGAACGGCAATCCGGTGGTTGGAGCCGAAGTGATGGCACCAGGTGGTGGTGTTTCTGCAATTACCGATTCAGACGGCTCATTCACTATCGAGGTACCCATTCTCCTAAAAAAGCTTACAGCTTCGTATGCCGGTATGAGGGAGAAAACAATTAAACTTGGAAAATCCTCAAACCTTGTCTTTAATATGAAAACTCAAAAAAAAAGGACCGGCTTTATAAGCTTAATCTGTAATGGCGGACTTTTTAAGGAGAAGTTTTGGCGTTTTGATAATGGCTATAAAACTGATTATGATTTTTCAGAAGCTACATTAGGAGGAGGAATCATGGGTGGACAGATCGGACAGTTAGGCAATTGGGGGTGGTACGGAAAAGGCATTGTCTACGCCGCCATATACGAAGGTATTCCAGCTGTAACTATCACAGCTGGAGCTATAAGAAAGCTTGGTTCAGAAGCCCATCTATATTTTGGCGTAGGCTGGGCGTATGGGGGGGAGAAAGACTACCGTTTTGATTCTATGGAGCAATGGGACAGTTCAGATGCTTCTATGGGATACTCGTGTGATTTGGGTACAATCTTTACGGTGTCTAATCACGTAAATGTTATAGTTGGTTTAAATTATGCACATATTTTCCCCAACTTTCACTATTCCGACGTTCATGGTAGATGCAATCTCTTTAATCTGAATATTGGAGTAGGCTACACATTCTGATTATATCAAACTTTTAAACAACTTATAAATTATGAAGAAAATAGCATTTTTATTGATAACGTTCATAATTGGCGGCATCACAGTGTCTTTCGCTCAAAAAGCGATGGAAGCCAAGATGAAAGAGGTACGGAAACGACACAAAACAGAAAAACTTGCAAAGAACGAAGCAAAGAAAAGAGAAAAGAGTGGGTGGACTGTTTTCGAGGGCTCTCTGCCTATGGTTCAGCAGATGGAGGAGAACTTCATTCGTCAGAATATGCTTGATGATGATGGTGAACCCCTCTACTATTTTGGACATGGCTCATATCGCACTGATGATAAAAATGCAGCGTATAAAAATGCGTGTCTTGCTGCCCGACAGGATATAGCGTCCCAGTTGGAAACAGAATTGGTAGAGGCTTTTTCAACGGATGTTCGAAGCGAAAAAGTGACATCGGATGAGAGTGTTACTGTCTCCAAAGCTTTCGCCGAGGGCAAGGCCGTTGTAAGCTCAAAATTAGCAGGTGTCCGTCCCATAGTGCGTCTTTACCGCCGTGATAAGTACCAATATGAGGTCGAGGTCGACATGTATTACAGTCGAGAAAAAGCGCGTCAGATTGCCCGCGAGGCTGTGCGCGAACAGTTAGCTCAGGAAGAAACCGGATTAAGGGATCTGGTCAATGAAGTTTTAGATGCGAAACTAAAGAAATAAGGTTTTTGATTATGTCATCACGCGTAACATTACTGTTACTCCTGTTAAGTTTTCTGATGTCGCCTGCAATTAAGGCAGGCGACATCAGAAAAATACGAGG
>CAYVXC010000003.1:38100-42632 GCA_964454925.1 uncultured Bacteroides sp. | reverse complement strand
CTGACGTAGGAGCAATCCTACCACGAGTTCGAATCTCGTCCTCTCCGCCAAAAGCACAATAGAGCCTGTAACTTGTTATGTTGCAGGCTCTTATCATATAGAATGCTTATCTATTTTTATTTAGCAAATCACAATCGACAACATGTTGATAATTAGTCATTTGCTCTTGCATAAAGAGATATTTCAAATAAAAATTTGTGTTGTCGGCGGATTTTTTTTACTTTTGTTGTTACTTTTTTAAAACGGTATGATTTACGAGGCAACATAGTCGCGCATATTGTTTAAATTTGAAAAACTGACATCGACACTCTTGGAATCATTCATATACATAATAACACGTGGTTTGGCTATTGGTATTCTTATATCAGCACCAATGGGGCCAATTGGTATGCTTGTTATTCAGCGTACTCTCTCCAAAGGTCGGTGGCCTGCTTTTTTTACAGGTATAGGAGCCGGGCTAAGTGATTTGGTATATTGTTTGCTTACAGGCTTTTGTCTTAGCTTTATTACTTCTTTTCTTGAAGAACATCAGTTTGCGATTCAGATAGTTGGCGGAGTCGTATTGGCTGCTTTCGGATTATACCTTTTTAGTAAAAATCCAACGAGGGCTCTACAACCCAGTCAAACTGACTCGAACAATTATTGGACCGATTTAGCGACCGGCTTTTTATTGACTTTCTCAAACCCACTGATACTATTTTTTATTATCGGTCTGTTTGCCCGCTTCAACTTCATTACCCCAGACTATGAAGTTGAACACTTCATTGTGGCTTATGCAATGATCTTTATCGGTGCCATTCTTTGGTGGTACTGCATCACATTCCTTGTCAGCTGTCTGAGAAAACGATTCAATGTCAGGTCTCTATGGCTCATAAACCGAATAGTCGGTCTGGTGCTTATCGGAATGGCTGTTGTCGGAGTCAGCATGGCCTTGCATGCAAAATTTTTTCCTACGTTTAATCTGTTCCATATTTTTTAATGAAGCATATTGTTGCCCCGTTGATTTCGGGCTTAGATATTATTTCTGCCAAAGAAGCTATTTCCACTGAATTACGTCTCCACGGAGCGAAAGGAAAAATTGACAGTATTAATTGGCCCGAAATTGCCGCTTATGCACCTAAAGCAGAATTTTTTATCGCTCATTCAGGAAAAAATATCTATGTTTTGTTTGAAAACACAGGGCGAGGTCTGAAGGCGGTTAACTATAAAAATCAGAGTCCTGTTAGTCAGGATTCCTGTGTTGAATTTTTCGTACAACCGGATATAAACTCACCACGCTACTGGAATTTTGAATTCAATGCCATTGGTGCGGTTAATGCAAGTAATCGGATAGAGCGTCCTCAACCTACACGACTTTCTGATAATGAAATCGGCGAAATCAAACGTTTCCCTTCGGTTGGATCAGATGCGTTTGATGAAATTGACGGCATACAGTCTTGGGATTTGCTGGTAACTATTCCTTTAGAGTTGATCGGTGTGAAGTTTAATGATTCACCAATTGAAATGAAGGCGAATTTTCTAAAGTGTGGATCAAAAACAAAACATCCCCACTATTTGAGCTGGTCGCCTATTAAGACTGATTCACCTGATTTTCATCAAATATCCTATTTCGGTGGACTCGTTCTCGACTCGTAAATTCGGGGGAATCCAACATTTTTATCTGTAAGAATTAAGGCCAACTATCAATAGGTTTGGATAAAACAAAAAAAATCACTAATTTTGTCCTGTCTGCATGAAATTGCTTCGTGACAGGCAAACGAAATGCTCTCTCCAACCTTAAAGTATTATCCTGAATGGTTAATAAATACAGAGCACGATAAGAATGACACAGTCAGATAACTATAATAAAGAGTATTCAGCAATAAACGCGGTTGACGATTGTCCCCAAAGGTTTATATCTTCTGAGCCTTATCCGGAACAATTTTATGACATCGCGCCTTTTGAAGACAATAACTTCAAGGAACATCTTCGTCATCTTGTGACTGATCCCGGATTTGAACATGCGGTTAAATACATTTGGCCCGATTTAAATTATAAGGATTTTTGCGCTGATTTACTCAATTGCGACACAATTGATGATTTTCAAAGAAAGAAAGTCGGTATTTTCCTTGAATTGCTGGCCCAAAAGACAAGCTCGGGTATTACTGCTGATGGTTTCTCAAATCTTGAGCCGGGGAAAAGCTATACATATCTTTCCAATCACCGTGATATAGTTCTTGATGCATCGTTTCTAAACCTCTGTTTCATTAGAAAAGGTATGCCGATAACTCAAATTGCAATCGGTAATAATCTGCTGATTTATGATTGGATCAGAGAACTGGTCAGGATTAACCGCAGTTTTATTGTTAAAAGGGATGCAAAACGGCTACAGGCTGTCGAGGTAGCAAAACAGTTGTCGTCTTATATACACTATGTGATACGTGATCGCCACGAATCAATCTGGATTGCACAAAGAGAGGGTCGTGCTAAAGATTCGAATGACATAACTCAGGAAAGTCTTTTGAAAATGCTGTCTATGGGCGGCTCGGGCAGTACACTCGAATCACTTGCTGAAATCAATCTCCTGCCGGTTTCAATTTCTTATGAGTTTGATCCTAATGATTATCTGAAAGTTAAAGAATTTCTGATGAAGCGGAGGGATCCTGAATTCAAGAAAAGTCAGCATGATGACCTTTTCAGTATGGAAACTGGTCTATTCCAGCATAAAGGCAGGATTCATTTTCAGTTCAACCGGCCCCTGAATGAATCACTCAAGCTGAAACAAGGCTTGAATAGACTTGAAGCCATTAGGTTTGCGCGTGAAGTAATCGATAAGGAGATTCATGCCGGATATATGATTTACCCTGTAAATTATATAGCTTATGATGAACTGCACAAGTCCGACCGATTCAGATCGCATTATACTGAAGATGAACTTAAAACTATAAATCAATATTTTAACGATCAACTTTCGAAAGTTGAAATTGATGACGTTACCGAGGACGAAAAGTCATTTATGAAAGATATGCTGCTTTCAATGTATGCAAATCCGCTGCAGAATAAACTTGCTGCCCTCGGAGAATCATAATATTTTTAAGAAAAAAGATAACATAATGAGGCTTGGTTTAATCACTCTGTTAGTGTTCTTTATTCTCAATCTCGGAGTCGATTTCTATATCTTCCGGGCATTGATGAGTGATCTGCGCCGCCAATTCTGGTGTAAGATTCAGTTCTGGTCGGCTTTGATTTTTGCAGCGGGCCTCATTGTGTTGATGTTCCTTCCGATCAATTCTCTACCTGACAAGGTAATAGGATGGCTGATGTGGGTCATTTTCGGATACATTGCTGTCTATCTTGCAAAATATACTTTTTTCATTTTTGATATTTTCTCACGTATTCCGCTTCTGTGCCATCATCCTCGTTGGAAATGGCTTTCTGTCACCGGTGCAATCCTCGGATTAGGTGGTTTCTGTTGGCTATGGTGGAGCGCGCTATATACCAGATTTACCTATGACGTGAAAGAGGTAGACGTGATAGTTAAGAATCTGCCTGAAAACTTCAACGGTTTTAAAATTGTCCAAATAAGCGACCTTCATTTGGGAACGTATTCTGATGATACTACATTTGTAAGTCAGATCGTAGGTGAAATTAATTCTTTAAAGCCGGATATCGTATTGTTCACCGGCGATATTGTAAACAGAAGTTCCGAGGAACTAAAGCCCTTCATTTCAACACTTAGCAATTTGCATGCTCCATACGGTGTTTACTCAATTCTGGGAAATCATGACTATGGAGATTATAAAGAATGGCCTGATGAGAATGCTAAAGCAGCCAATCTCGACAGTCTTGTGTCATATCAGAAGCAAATGGGCTGGAACCTAATGCGAAATGAAACAGCATGGCTTGTTAATGAAGGAGACTCAATCGCCCTTATTGGAGTTGAAAATGTTGGAGATCCTCCATTCCACACCTATGGAGACCTTTCAAAAGCTTACAAAGATACAAAAGATAATCGTACCAAGATTCTCTTGAGTCATAATCCCGCTCATTGGCACAAGGATATCCGTAATAGCGATAACAAGGTTGACCTCACATTGTCGGGTCATACTCACGCCATGCAGTTCGAAATTTTCGGTTGGTCGCCTATATCTTTCCGATATAATGAATGGGGTGGACTTTATGTCGATGATCGCGATAATCAGATCTATGTCAATATCGGGCTTGGCACAGTCGGTTTCCCGGCGCGTGTAGGTGCGACACCGGAAATAACGTTGCTCACACTTAAAAATGGAAAGTGAAATCCTCGTCCAAAAGATTGCTGATAAGACCAATTTTTCTTCAAGGGGTATTAGATCTGTACTCGAATTGCTTGATCAAGGTTCAACAATCCCTTTTATAGCCCGTTACAGGAAAGAACGAACCGGTGCCCTCGATGAATTGGCTATCAAAACAATCCAGGACGCGCGTGAACATATTCTTCAGTTAGAAGCGCGAAGAGAAACCATCGTGGCAACCATCGCTGAATCCGGGAAACTAACCCCGGAGCTGAAGGC
>CAYVXC010000003.1:32511-38000 GCA_964454925.1 uncultured Bacteroides sp. | reverse complement strand
GCTGAGTGGATGAACGAGGATAGCCGGGTAAGAAATTCATGTCGCAATATTTATCGTAAAACAGCAGTCCTCACTTCGACAATTCCGCAGGCTAAAATTAAGGAAGCCGATAAATACATAAACTATAAAGAATTTTCCAGACCATTAAAGCATGTATCTTCTCACCAATACCTCGCAATTATGAGAGGTGAAAGAGAAGGAGTATTAAAAGTGCATTTCGAGGGTGAAAATGACAGAATGATCGATTGTATTGTTCGATATTACAACCTGCGATTATCAAATCAAATAACGCGACAAATCATTCGGGAGGCGGCAGAAGACTGCTTCAAAAGATTATTGAGACCGTCGCTTGAAACAGAGTTGAGATCCGAAAAGAAGCAAGAAGCGGATAGAGAGGCTATCCAACTTTTTTCTGATAATTTAAAACAGTTGCTTATGGCAGCTCCTCTTGGTGAAAAGGAACTGATTGCCATTGATCCGGGATATAGAACCGGATGTAAACTCGTTTGTCTTGACTCAGGAGGAAAATTGCTTGAAGAGACCGTCATCTATCCTACGGAACCACGACGTGAGACTGACAGATCAGCCACAATTATTAAGCAACTCGCGAAGAAATATTCTATCAAGGCCATAGCAGTCGGTGATGGAACTGCCGGTCGTGAAACTGCAGCCTTTATCAGAGGCATTAATTTTGATTCCCCGGTTGAGGTGTATAGCGTCAATGAAAATGGTGCTTCAGTATATTCAGCCTCCGAAGTAGCTCGCGAAGAATTTCCGGACAAAGACATTACTGTTCGTGGTGCAGTCTCGATCGGACGCAGGTTGCTTGATCCCCTGGCAGAATTGGTGAAGATCGATCCAAAAAGTATCGGAGTCGGACAGTATCAACATGACGTTGATCAAAAGGACCTTAAAGATAGTCTCGAATTTACTGTGACCGGAGTTGTCAATAATGTCGGTGTAAATATTAATACGGCATCTCCTCAATTACTATCTTATGTTGCTGGCATCGGACCGGTATTAAGTCGTAATATTGTCTCGTATCGAGAGCAGAACGGGCCGTTTAAAAATCGTAAAGATCTCTTGAAAGTGCCTCGTCTCGGAGGGAAAGCCTTTGAGCAATCGGCAGGCTTTCTAAGGATTGTGGACGCGACTAATCCGCTCGACAATACCCGTATTCACCCGGAAAGCTACTGGATAGTAGATAAAATGGCAAAGAAAATAAATGTTCCTGTCGGACAGCTTATTGGTGACAAATCGTTGACCGACAAGATAAATCCTTCAGATTATTTTGACAAGAATGTTGGACTTGAAACTATAGAGGATATAATAAAAGAGCTAAACAAGCCCGCTCTTGACCCTCGGTCGGAAAAAGATGGTATAGAATTCTCAGACGAAATAAAGACGATTGACGATCTAAGAGAAGGAATGGTTTTGCCTGCAAAAGTCAATAACTTAACGGCTTTTGGCGCATTTGTTGACATGGGCATAAAGGAAAACGGACTAATTCATATTTCAAATATGAGTTCGAAATTTGTAAAATCACCTTCTGAGGTTCTCAAAATAGGTCAAAAAGTTACAGTAGAAGTGCTTGAAATTGACCTTTCACGTCATCGTATTGCTCTCAAGTTAGTTTCTCACTAAGGATAAATAATAATATGAAATACTATATATCTGTTGGTTCCAATTCTTATAACAAATATGAAATGGTCGAGAATGGAATTAAAATGCTGAAAGATCTTTTCCCTGATGACTTCGTAAGTTCAGACAAGTATGAGACAAAATGTATCGGAGGGTACGGAAATGATTACGCCAATGCTGTTGTATCGTTTGACAGCACGATTGACTCCCCTACTCTTGCACAACGTCTGAAAGAACTTGAAATCAGTGCCGGACGCATAAAAGACAATAAACAGACTGTAGCGCTTGATCTGGATGTGGTCATTGCCGACGATATCATTCTCCGCCCCAAAGACTATGATCGAGAGCATTTTCAGATCGGATATAAAACTCTGATAACCGGAGTAACTGATCCTAAAAAACTAACTATTGATGAGTTCGTTTACGATCTTCCGGAAGACAGAATTGCCATTCATCCATTGCCCGATAGAGACCAGTGCAAACTGCTTGTATGTGAAAGAAATGGCAGCATCAAGGATGATATTTTCGTAAATATTGACAAATATCTGGATAGCAATTCTGTTCTGGTTTATAACAATACTCGTGTAATCAATGCACGCTTGAGATTCAAAAAAGAATCGGGTGCTTTAATCGAAATCTTTTGTCTTGAGCCCATCTTTCCGTCTGACTATCAATTGAATTTCGCTTCGACAGGTCCAGTTAAATGGAAATGCTTTGTCGGAAACTCAAAAAGATGGAAAAGCGGGAAACTGGCTACGACAGTGAAGTTGGAAGACCATACGGTAACTCTTTTTGCCGAACGTATTTCAAAAAACGACGGTGACTCTGTAGTAGAGTTTTCATGGGACGATTCTTCTTGCACGTTTGCAAAACTTATTGAAAAAGCAGGAGAAATACCAATTCCACCCTATCTCAACCGCTCGACGGAAAAGAGTGACTTAATAGACTATCAGACAATATTTAGCCGGATAGAAGGCTCGGTAGCTGCTCCTACAGCGGGGTTGCATTTTACTCCAGAAGTCTTGTCTCGTGTCGACGCGAAGGGCATTCTTCGTCGGGAAGTAACTCTTCACGTTGGTGCCGGGACGTTCCAGCCTGTAAAAGCGGAAACGATTGGCGGGCACGCCATGCATTCGGAATTTATAGTCGTAGAACGAAGTCTTATCGAGGAACTGGCCAATACAACCAGAACAGTTGTTGCAGTCGGAACAACGAGTGTCAGAACCCTCGAAAGCCTTTATCACATTGGATGTAAAGTAAAGACCGGCGATTGGTCCGGTGAACTTGAACAATGGTATCCTTATAGTACTCAGCACCCCAGGCTCAGCGTTAAAGAATCTCTGACTGCGCTTTGTGAGTGGTTGAAAGATCGTGGAGAAACACGACTTGTCGCATCAACTATGATTATCATTGCACCCGGATATGATTATAAGATTGTAAAAAGGATGATAACCAATTTCCATCAGCCCGGTTCCACTTTATTGTTGCTTGTTTCGGCAATGATCGGTGATCGATGGAAAACCGTATATGAACATGCACTTTCAGAAAACTACCGTTTCTTGAGCTATGGGGATGCCTGTCTGTTTTCTGTCACTTCTTCCAGAACGTTGGAAGGAACAGAATCATGATCGTGAAGATTTCCAAACGACCTATGAGCATCAAGGCTGACAAAATCCATTTTGCCATCATAGGGAAGTCGGAATAAGTGCTGCCATAGACAGCATCGGCGGCCGACAGCCCGGTATTGGACATACAGGAAAACGAAGAGAAAAACGCGTGTTGAGGATCTACGCCAAACAACGTCATTCCTACTGCCCCACTAACTATTATAATTACATACAGACACAGGAAACTGATTACCTTGCTGACCAATCCCGACGGCATTACCCTGTTATTCTGTTGAACGGATAGGACGACATTGGGATGGATGCACCGATAAATTTCATTTCGACAAAACTTGAACAGAAAGAGTATGCGGTCGATTTTAGCGCCACCGCTTGTCGAGCCGGCACAGCCTCCGATAAACATCATTACGAATATCAGACCGAGCGTAAAATAACCCCAGGAGGCGAATGAGGACACAGTATAACCTGTCGATGTGAGCACGGAAGTAATTTGAAAGAGCGGAGCAATGGTGTATTGTTCAGGCGAACTGAAACCTTGGTCGCAAATTATCGCTATTCCGAAAACGACAGTCATCACCAGAATCAAAATCGTAAATACCCGGAAAATCTCGTTTTTCCAAAATACTCCGGGCCCTTTATAAACGGCATTGATGATTAATCCGAAATTCACACCGCCAAGAAACATAAATATTGTCGCTACAACAAGAAGATATGGCGATGAAAAGGCATTTATACCTTCTGAACGAGTTGTATAACCTCCGGTAGATAAGGTACCAAAACCATGACAGACACTGTCAAAGAGATCCATCGGACCTACCCAGAAAGCAACGATACATAATAGCGTCAGGACAATATATGTCAGCCACAGATATTTAGCCGTCTGGGAGATACGCGGACGCACTTTATCGTGTGTTACCCCTGTCACCTCAGCATTAAACATCTGCATTCCGCCGGAAGAATTGAGCATCGGCAAGACGGCTATGGTGAATAGAATTATTCCCATTCCCCCTATCCACTGCATAAGCGCTCGCCAGAAATGCATAGCTTTGGACAGTTCTTCAGAATTATCTATCAATGATGCTCCGGTGGTCGTAAAACCGGCCATTGTCTCAAAAAAAGAATCGGTGACTCCGAAGTCAGGCACACAGATCAGGAAGGGTAACATTCCGAATATTGAAAAGATCACCCAGACGGAAGCCGTGAGAAGAAAACCTTCTCGACGCCCCATCTTTGACGTCGACGGTTTTATGTATTTCGTCATACCGAATCCGACCGAGAAGGTGAGAAGAGTGGAAATCAGGAAACCAAACCAATCTGATTCGCCATAGTAGAGAGAAACACCAAGCGGAAAGGCCATGAAGATGCTCTCGATCATCAGCAGCCAGCCAACGACTTTGAGCAACATCGAAAAGTTTATGGTTCTTCGCTTGTACTTCGATCTCAGCATAACTATCGGTTCTGTTAACTAAACAGTCTTTCGATTTTGTGTAACGAACCCGATAGAGAAAATACTACTACCGAGTCGCCAGGCTCAAGTACCGTATTACCATTGACGAGCGAACCGACGCCGTCTCTGATCAAGCCTGCAAAAGTCATATTCTTAGATAATTTCAGGTTCTTTACGGGAGTTCCTGTAATTTTTGCCCCGGGTTTAACTTCTATCTCAGCGACTTCGGCGTCTGTGAGTGCAAGACATTTAGAAGATGATGAGTCTGCATCCAACATCAATTGGAATATTGAACTCGAAGCCAGGAGCTTTTTATTGATGATCGTTCCGATGTTCAGACCTTCGGCCTGACTGATATAATGGATATTCTCCACTTCAGCTATTGTCTTTTTAATACCGAGTTCTTTTGCGGTCAGACACGTCAGGATATTAGCTTCCGAACTGCCGGTGAGAGCAACAAAAGCCTGGCACTCGTCGATTCCTTCCTCTATAAGGAGGTCGATGTCGCGGGCGTCACCATGAATGATCTGACAATCGGGACATTTTTCAAGAAGCTTCTGGCATGTATCAGGATTACTGTCAATAATGGTCAGTTTAAATTCGTTTCCAACCATCGCCGCCAGTCGCACGGCAATCTTACCTCCACCCATTATCATTACCCTCTTTATGTGGTGATCGACTTTCCCGGTAAGTTCCATCAGGTTATCGACGTTCTGACGGGTACAGGTAAAATACAGAATATCGTCGGCCTGCAAGATGTCGTTACCACCGGGAAT
>CAYVXC010000003.1:26506-32411 GCA_964454925.1 uncultured Bacteroides sp. | reverse complement strand
TCAGCCGATCCTACTCTTGCTTCCCTCAAGGATGTGAAGGAAGTCGGACTTCCGACATAAGTCATCAAATTGTAATTGGCATCAAGGAATGCAAGCTTATCACTGTTCTCATCGATGACGAGAATATCTTGTTCCTCGTGAGACAGTAATTTGGCAAGATGACTGCCTACATCTCCTGCTCCGGCAATTACGATTTGCATGATTCAACTATTGTTCTAATTCTGTCTGCGATTGTATCCGGATCGAGTCCGACGGTTTTTTGGAGTTCGCTTACTGACCCATGTGTTACAAAGGTATCGGGAATTCCGAGACGGATCAATTTATTTGTATAGCCATTATCAAGCAGCCATTCCGCAACAGCACTACCCAAACCGCCATTGATAGTTCCGTCTTCGACCGTTACAATGGGGAGTCTGGTTTCTGCGATCTTTCTTAATAAATCTTCATCAATCGGTTTAAGAAAGATCATATCGGCGTGTCCGGCTGATATACCAAATTTATCCTTTGCAATGGAAAGAGCGGTTTTGACATTGTCGGCTATCGTACCAATAGAAATAACAAACGCATCTTTTCCTTCAGCAAGTATTTCGCCACGGCCAATCGGAAGTATCCGCTGCCGGTTTTTCCAATCCGTCAATTTTCCGGCACCTCTCGGATATCTTATAGCAAATGGGCCATTTGCCTGAGCCATCGCGGTGTACATAAGGTTCCTCAGGACATGCGCGTCGCGTGGAGCTGAAACCACCATATTGGGAACAGTGCGAAGATATGCCAGATCAAACTCACCGTGATGAGTAACCCCGTCTTCTCCTACAATCCCGGCGCGGTCGATGGCAAAGACAACCGGA
Organism: uncultured Bacteroides sp.; assembly: GCA_964454925.1. Classification (GTDB taxonomy): domain Bacteria; phylum Bacteroidota; class Bacteroidia; order Bacteroidales; family Muribaculaceae; genus CAG-873. The sequence goes on along the minus strand of CAYVXC010000003.1, from coordinate 31,563 downwards.
AGTTTCTGAATAGCAACATCATGGATGATGTTATCGTAGGCTCTTTGTAAAAAGCTGGAATATATAGCCACGACGGGTCTCAGACCTTCTTTCGCCATACCTCCCGCAAAAGTAACCGCATGACCTTCACTAATACCTACATCAAAAACTCGGGCGGGTAATTCTTTCTGCATAGTCGATACGGAAGTGCCTGAGGGCATAGCTGCCGTTATCGCCACGATTTTTTCGTTCTCTCGCGCCATATCGAGCAGTGTCTCACCAAAGACATCCTGATATTTCGGAGGTTTACCGGGATTTGAGTCTGTCAAACGTTCCCCGGTCTCAGGTATGAATTTGCCGGGCGCATGCCAGTTTGCCGGGTCCTGTTCTGCTGGTGCGTAACCTTTCCCTTTTATAGTTCTCAGATGTACGATTTTGGGACCCTCCATATCCTTGATATCGTTCAGGACACGGATGAGTTTGTTTACATCGTGGCCGTCAAACGGACCAAAATATCTGATATTTAATCCTTCGAACAGATTTTGTTCGTTCGATATCATCGACTTCAATGAGTTATTGAAACGAAGTATAGTTCCTCGCTTCCGATCATTGACCAGATGAAGTTTTTTAAGTGCTTTATATGTACTGAAACGCAGCGCGTTATAGCTCTTTGACGTGTTGATATGGGCCAAATAACGGTTCAAAGAACCGACATTTCTGTCAATCGACATGTCATTGTCATTAAGAATAATGATGAGATTATTTTTAGTGTTGGCTGCGTTGTTGATTCCTTCAAATGCCAGACCTCCGCTAATAGATGCATCACCAATCACAGCAACTGCATGTCTGGGCGGTTCATCCTTTTTTAACTGGCTTGCGACGGCAAAACCGAGAGCGACAGAAATAGCATTTGATGCGTGTCCGGCTGTAAAAGTATCATATTCGCTTTCTTCAGGAGAAGGGAAGCCACTGAGACCGTTTAATTTACGATTTGTATCGAATCTGTCGCGGCGCCCGGTCAATAGCTTGTGTCCATAAGCCTGATGGCCTACATCCCATACAATTCGATCGTATGGAGTATTGAAAACATAGTGGAGTGCAACCGTCAGTTCAACAGTCCCCATCGAGGACGCGAAATGGCCGGGATTACGAGACAGAGACTCGATTAAAAAAGAACGTATATCAGTACAGAGCTCCGGCAATTTTTCCAAAGGAAGATTTCGGAGATCAGCTGGCGAGTTTATTGAACTCAGCAAAGGATATAACGGTTTACTGCTTTCCTTAGCGTCGGCGTTCATTGGTTATTCTTTACGTATTTTTTATAAACCGGAACAAATATGATTATAGCCGATGCCACTATTACAAAAATTGTATAAAGCGTTATTTTGGCGTGGGTCAGGATATATCCCACCAAAAGTAACCAGAGGATTCCGAGGATGGAAAAACGGATAATGTTGGCTATATTCATGTTTTGTCCGATTGATTATACCCACAAAGTTAGCAAATTTTTCTGAGAACGCTCTTATTATTGCAAAATATTGTCACCGGCCATTGTGTCGAATCGCCTGTACAATGCAATCTCCTACCCAACTTTCAATGTCCGGAAAGTCATATTCAATGCATCAAATAATAGGACTTTATCGATTAATGTTTCGCCATGACCGGTTATCAGTTTTATCATCTCGGTTGCCTGAATAGAAGCGACAACTCCGGGGACCGGGCCAAGAACCCCACCGCTCGAACAAGGTGTAAAGCCGGTACAAGTAGGACTGTCGCCAAATACATCAGTGAAGGTCGTATGTCCCGGCACGACAGTCATCACCTGTCCGTTCCATTCTGAAACGCCACCAATCACGATCGGTTTACCGGCGGATAAAGCCAGTCTCTCCATAATGATTTTGGCATCGGGACTATCACTGCCCTCTACGATGAGGTCATAGGAGTCGATGATGCGTCGGGCGGTTTCGTCATCCCTAAGAAACAGCTGATGTTTCACTATGTCGGAATGGGGATTAAGGTTATTAATATGTTGCGCGAGCGCATCCACCTTCGGGACACCTAAAAGCTCTGTTGAATAAAGGATTTGTCTTTGGAGATTTGACAAATCTATGGTATCAAAATCGGCAATTCCTATGCGACCGATACCTGTAGCCGCCAGATAGGTAGCAGCAAGCGAGCCGAGAGCACCTGCTCCAACAACAAGAACAGATGACTCGGCCAGCAGAAGTTGATTCTCTTCAGTGAAGTTTCTTATAGCCAGGTTTCTGGCATATCTTTGCCTTTGCTCTATGGTCAGCATTTTATAGAGGAAACATGATTATCAAAAACAGCATCCCAGTCTTTCCAAACGGGTTCATATCCGCGTCGCCTGATTGCTTCCGCCACTTCTTCAGGAGATCGCCCGTCTGTTATTTCAAACTGTTCGAGGGCATCGGGAGCCGTAGCATATCCGCCTGGTTCAGTGTGACTTCCGGCACTCATAGAGGTCACTCCGAGAGTCATCATATTATCACGGAAAGACGATTTTTCCCTTGTCGAAAAAGAAATATCTACTTCGTGATCAAATAGTCTGAAAGCAAAGGTCAGTTTGGCAAGTTCTCTTTCATTCATCGGATAACGGGGCTGAAATCCGCTTTCCGAGGGACAAAGACGGGGAAAATTGACACTATATCTTGTCTGCCAGTAATTCCGTTGCAGATATCTCAGGTGACGTGCAAGCATTGTCACGTCAGCTCTCCAATCCTCGAGTCCTATCAGTACACCCATTCCGATTTTGTGAAGTCCGGCGCGGCCCATTCGGTCATACCCATTTAATCGCCAATCGAAAATTGACTTCATTCCACGTGGATGATATACCTTATAACGCTTTTTATTATAGGTCTCTTGAAAACATACTACACCGTTGAGACCCTCTTCGATAAGTCGTCTATATTGAGCTGTTTTCATCGGCTGAACTTCCATTGTCAGATTGTGGAAATAGGGTCGGACGGTTCTAAGTACATCTACAAAATAATCCGTACCACATATCGAAGGAAATTCTCCGCTAACTATGAGCAGATTTTCGAAGGGCCCAAGTTTTTTTATAGCTTCACATTCTTTCTTTATCTCCTCCGATGTCAAGATTGTCCGATCAAAAGCATTAGCATGATTAAAACCGCAATAGACACATGCATTTGAACAGGCATTGTGAACATACATGGGAATGTACATTGATATGGTCTTGCCGAACTTCTCAAGAGTAAATTGACGTGACAATCGGGCCATGTCCTCAATATAAGTATCGGCAGCCGGAGAAATTAGAGCCATAAATTCATCCGGAGTCAAGGGGCGCGAGTCATCTTCAGCAACTGCCAGAACTTTTTCAACCTGACGCGGTGTCACCTCATCAATTGCCTTAATAGTCTCATCCCAATCCCACTGATCTATAACTTCAGAGAAACCTGTCCGATCTTCGGGCGATTGCTGATATTCAAGGAATGTTCGTTCAGGATTCATTCTTGCCTGCATTTGTCATTAACATTCTGGGAAATTCTCATAGCGCAGAAATTCGGACCGCACATCGTGCAGAAACGGTCATCTGCCTCCGCTCCATTCCGGCGAGAAGCCATATAGTATTCACGAGCTTTTTCCGGATCAAGCGATAGGTTAAATTGATCTTTCCAACGGAATTCAAAACGGGCTTTTGACAATGCATTATCCCTGACGTCCGCTCCGGGGAAACGTTTTGCGAGATCGGCGGCATGAGCGGCCAGTTTATAGGTTATGACCCCTACCCTGACGTCGTCAAGATCGGGGAGCGATAAGTGTTCTTTGGGTGTAACATAACACAACATTGCAGTTCCGAGACTTCCGATTGTCGCACCGCCAATAGCCGATGTAATATGATCATAGCCGGGAGCAATGTCTGTAGTCAGCGGTCCAAGTGTATAAAAGGGTGCTTCGTGACAAGATTTCAGTTCACGCTCCATGTTTTCACTGATTTTATACATGGGAACATGCCCGGGACCTTCGACCATGACTTGAACATCGTGGGCCCATGCCCGTTCGGTGAGCTCTCCGAGTACATCGAGTTCAAGGAACTGTGCTTCGTCATTTGCATCGAATATGGAGCCCGGTCTCATTCCGTCACCTAATGAAACCGCAACATCATATTTATTGAGAATCTCACAAATTTCATCAAAATGTTCATATAGGAATGACTCCTGATTATGTATAACGGTCCATTCGGTCATTATAGATCCTCCTCGCGAGACACATCCGGTAAGTCTTTTAGCGATCAGCTGAGCGTGCTCGCGTCTCACCCCTGCGTGAATCGTAAAATAATCTACACCTTGTTCGCATTGTTCGATGAGCGTGTCTCTATAAATTTCCCAGGTCAAATCAGCTACTTTCCCATTAACTTTTTCGAGAGCCTGATAAATAGGTACAGTACCGACGGGAACAGGACAATTTCGGATTATCCATTCGCGGGTTTCATGAATGTTATCTCCCGTCGACAGATCCATCAACGTATCTCCACCCCAGTAGCAACTCCAGACTGCTTTCGCAACTTCTTCTTCAATTCCAGAAGACAAGGCCGAGTTTCCTATATTGGTATTAATTTTAACCGAAAATGCCCTGCCGATAATCATTGGTTCCGCCTCCGGATGATTAATATTGGAGGGAATAAGAGCGCGACCGGCCGCAATTTCGCTTCGGACGAATTCTGGTGTTATATATGTCTCAATTCCACGAGCCTGATTGTCAAGGTTCTCACGAATAGCGACATATTCCATTTCGGGGGTAATGACTCCTTTTCTCGCGTAGTGCATCTGTGTTACACGTTGTCCGGCTTTAGCAACTCTTGGAAGCCTTGTTTTCGGGAAACGAATTGAATCAAGCTTCGAGTCGTCTCTTCGCTGCCGTCCATAGACACTCGTTATCTCCTTTAGTTCTACTGTATCATCGCGTTCAATAATCCATTTTGATTTCACATCAGGGAGACCGCAGTTGACGTCGTGAGTAAACGCCGGATCGGTGTATGGACCGCTTGTATCATAAATTGTTACCGGTTCGTTCGGATATTCCGTCCTTTTCCC
>CAYVXC010000003.1:25337-26406 GCA_964454925.1 uncultured Bacteroides sp. | reverse complement strand
ACGCCTAATTTGAATGCTTCGGCCATTGCGACAGGATTATCGGCGATAGCGATAGCTGTGTTGACCAAAACTGCATCAGCACCCATTTCAAGTGCTTGGGCAGCATGAGACGGGACACCCAAACCGGCATCGACAATTACTGGTACCGATGATTGTTCAATAATTATTTCAAGTAAATTTTTGGTCAGTAATCCCTTGTTAGTACCGATCGGAGCCCCAAGAGGCATAACGGCCGCTGCACCAACATCCTCAAGCCGTTTGCAAAGAACAGGATCAGCCTGTATGTAGGGCAGCACGATGAAGCCGTCCGCTGCCAACCGCCTGGTAGCTTCGAGGGTTTCAATCGGGTCGGGCATCAGATATTTGGGATCAGGATGAATCTCAAGCTTTATGAAATTCGTATCGAATATCTCACGGCTCATTTGGGCTGCTAAAACGGCTTCGTCTGCATTCCTGACGCCGGATGTATTTGGGAGAAGCTGGACCTTTTCTCTATTGATATGGGTCAGCATATCATCGGTTGCCTCATTCATCATGTTTACACGCTTCATGGCTACGGTAATCATCTCTGACTCCGAGGCAATTATCGAATCAAGCATAATCTGCGGTGAGGAAAATTTTCCTGTTCCGACGAATAATCTGGAGGAAAATTCCCGTCCTCCAATTTTTAAAACATCAGTCATATATTACGTTTTTGTTTATAAATTTCTTCAATTATTCTTTGAGTTGTAAGTGCCGGATTTTCAGATTTGGTAATCAGACCGCTTACCGCGATACCATCGGCGCCCGTCAACATGACATCTTTAATATCCTCGAATCCGATGCCACCAATAGCTACGATTTCTCGATCAGGTCTGTCTTTTTTCAAAATTTCAACAAGATGCTGAACTCCCGCTCGACCAAGTATAGTCGCAAGTTTTTTTTTGGTATTGGTAAAGCGCCAAGGCCCTACTCCATAATAATCGGCTGAACTATCTTTAGCCATCCGAGCCTGCTCTTCTGTATTAATAGTGAGGCCGATTATTTTATCTGGGCCAAGAATTTGGCGAGCCATTTCAGTCGGCATATC
>CAYVXC010000003.1:12082-25237 GCA_964454925.1 uncultured Bacteroides sp. | reverse complement strand
GTCCCTAACATTGCTGCACCTGCAAAGCCCTTTAAGGCTGTGAGATTATTTACATTGATACCTCCTAAAGCCACTACGTCCACATCAGACTTTTGCATATCCGAAAGTAATGCTTTATCAGCCTTATAGCCTCGTTTACTTAGCGAGTCATAAACCGGCGAAAGAGTCACGTAATCGAGACCACAGGTAGCCGAGACTTCAGACCATGAGTGACAGCTCGCAGAAAGTATCCGTTTACCGTCGAGATGTCTGAATGGTACACGTCTGTTGAAATGAAATCCTACTTCAGGAAATTCGTCCAACAATTCGGGATAATCGTGAATGGTAATCTTACTAAGTAATTCCGTCGGCAATGACTGTAGAATATAACGGAGATCATGACCGGGATGACGAACGTGTACTCTGTCTACCGGAGTATTCTTACCGGCAAGCAAAGCGCAGATCCAGTCGGTTTCATCCCGACGAGGAAGTTCCGGTGTAATAGCAATTATCTTGAAGTCAGCCGCCATAAGTTGCACTTATAATCACTACGCGGTCACCATCTTTGAGGGCTCTTTTCTCCCAGTCTGACCGTTTTACAAATATATCGTTTACAGCGACTCCTATTCCACGCTTTTCAATACAACGTGAGTCAATAAGTTCCTGTACAGTGATGTTAGGTTTAACCAATAACGATTGATCATTCAGAAATATGGTTATCATAGGGAAGTATATTAATAGTCATTATTTGAAATAAAATAAGGGGCCTGAACCTTGTCCGAATTCATATTCCTTACCTCTTATAATCGCCTCTGTCAGCCAAGATTTCGCTTTTTGAACTGCGTCAGGCATATCAAGACCGAGCGCAAGATAAGAGGCGATTGCGGTTGACAGAGCACACCCGGTACCATGAGTATTTCGACTATCTATTCTTGGAGAGGAATATTGGTAAATCGTTCCCCTGTAATTCATAACATCTGTTGAAACCGGACGTTGTTCCCGGTGACCACCTTTAATGAGCACACCCTCACATTTCCACCTTCGCGCAAATTCGTAGGAAGCTCGCTCGACGTCATTCTCTCCAATCTTCACTCGTAAAAAGTATTCGGCTTCCGGAATATTGGGTGTTACAAGATCAACCAGATGAAACAGCTCCTCCGCCAGAGCCTCCGGAACATTTTCATCTGTCAAATGATGGCCTGATGTAGATACACAAACCGGATCGAGAATCACATTGTCAATCTTATTTTCTTCAATAAAACGGGCTATCGTTTTTACAGATGACACTGATGGAATCATTCCGATTTTCACCGCATCCGGACGTACATCGTCAATTACAGCCTTAAGTTGAGAATACAGCACAGACGGGTTGATTGGTTCACAGAGCTGTACACCCAAAGTGTTCTGAGCAGTCACCGCGGTTATGACCGACATAGAATAAACCCCCAACGAAGTGGCGGTCTTAATGTCGGCTTGTATTCCAGCCCCTCCGATCGAGTCGGAACCTGCAATGGTAAGTATTGTGGGATAATGCTTTGATTTCATGTCGCTAACAACGTATATTCGCTACCGGTGGAACTACGGTTTATGGACATGAAGTACCTAAACTCCCCAAACAGCATTATCTGTCACGGGTTCTAAGGGTATTATCTCAGCCCGGCGTCAAGGCAATTAAGTGTTGACGCAAAGCACCCCCGGTAAGTATCGCAAAGTTAGTGATTTTTCCCCGACCAACAACTAAAAATGCCGAAATTTATTTTTTGGTGTGACCGAAAGTATATCCTATTCCGAGCATTAGGTTTGACGGAGAACGGAATTTATTCATGCGATATCCCGTATTCAGGTAAACGCCATCAACGATATAGGTCTTGAGATTTATAGTCTGATAAAATACCCTCGTTTCCCAGGATCCCAAGAGACCATACCCGAGACCGACATTGACAGTAAAAATAGGCATAACCAATTCGGCCCTTGCGGACAGACCTAATGTCAGCTGTTTCCTGGCCGACGGAATATGATAATCATAGCCGTCTTGAATAAGAGCGTTACAACCGGCCCACTGAAAATCCGCGGACAAACCGGTTCTGAAAGTCGGATGAAACCACCACATTGGCGAGAAATTCATGCCGGCGACTCCGAAATGACCCGGTAAAAGATACGACTCTCCAACTGAATCGAAACCTGCACGTTCGTATGGAAAATACGTCTTACGCCAAGCGCCATAGGCCATCACATCGTAAACCATTTTCTGAGTAAAATCCTCATCTTTTCCAAACGGAGAACGTTTAGATAAGAATTTTGAACCGGGTGTGAAGCTCAAACCGACGGCGGCTCCGACAGTATTGACCCCGGGATTGGGCCACGAGGTATTTCCATTTGAAAAATGACTGAGGTCTACACCTCCGGTAAGATTCCATCCGGGTGCGAAATTCCAGTTAGCTTTGAAACCTAAGTTTATATAGGCATTTGTCGACGAACCGACGACAAGATTCGAGACAAGGTAGAACCCGGAGACAGTCTTATGCCACCCCGGTGCTACCCCGAAATTCCATTCGTAATCGAAAGACAAACGATCGGACACTATGGCGAATGGCGCGCCTTGAAGAACATAGAATGAGATCGGTGTTCCGACGCTTTTGGGCGCATTGAAAGTCGTCACTCCGACACCAACACCTTGATAGACCGATCGGGTACGTTTGTCTCCGAGTCCCTCGATGGCGTATTTCAAATGAAAAGACAACGCGGTGTGAGTAATGTCGGGTTCAATGTCTGTGCGGTCATACAAACGGTTCATCAATTCGCCGTTCGAATTAAACGCATACCCGGCTTTCACCGTTACATCAATCTTAGATGCAATGGAGTCTATGTTTAACGAATACACCGGTAATGCGGCAAGATATATCAGTGCAGAACAAATTGTCTTTTTCATAGGAGGGGATGTTATAGGTCGCAAAAATACTAAATTTCTAATAAATATGCTGTCTTAGGACATAAAATTCACTGTCAGATGTAAAAAAGTGAGTGCGGAGAGCAAATATTCGAAGAGAAATACGTATATTTGTGGAGCGTTTTGCCGAAACTGATCGGACCCGGAGTCATTTCGGGGACGACTGACGGCATGAAAAAGAAATAGCGCTACTGTAAGAAACCAATCATTAAAACCTAACATCTGATGAAAGCAGACGTTCTTTTAGGCCTCCAGTGGGGGGACGAAGGAAAAGGCAAGGTTGTCGATGTTCTGACACCTAATTACGACATTGTAGCCCGTTTTCAGGGTGGTCCCAACGCCGGCCATACCCTCGAATTTGAAGGTAAGAAATATGTGCTTCGGTCCATTCCGTCCGGAATATTCCAAAATGGACAAATCAACATTGTAGGCAGCGGGGTTGTTCTTGATCCCGTTCTATTCCGTGAAGAGGCTGAAGCTCTTGAAGCATCGGGCGTTGACCTGAAAAAAGTCCTCAAGATTTCCAACAAAGCTCATTTGATTCTTCCGACTCACCGGCTTCTTGATGCAGCTAATGAAAAAGCTAAAGGTAAGGCAAAAATCGGTACGACCGGAAAAGGTATCGGTCCGACATATACCGACAAAGTAAGCCGTAACGGTGTCCGTCTGGGCGATACGCTTCATGGATTCGACGGAAAGTATAATGCTGCCCGGGACCGTCATCTGTCAATGTTGGAAGCTCTTGGTGCAACACCTGACCCGGAACAGTTGAAAGAACTCGAGGACAAATGGCTAAGTGCTATCGAATATCTGAAAACTTTTGATATCATTGAAAGCGAGCACTACATCAACCGTGCACTGAAAGAAAGTAAAACCGTCTTATGCGAAGGCGCGCAAGGAACACTACTTGATGTAGATTTCGGCTCATATCCCTACGTTACATCAAGTAACACTATTTGTGCCGGAGCATGTACGGGACTTGGTGTCGCTCCGCGTAACATCGGAGAAGTATATGGCATCTTCAAAGCATATTGCACCCGTGTCGGTAGCGGGCCATTCCCTACTGAATTATTTGACGAAACAGGCAAGACAATCCGCGATCTCGGTCACGAATACGGTGCTGTAACCGGTCGCGAACGCAGATGCGGCTGGATTGATCTTGTTGCTCTGAAATATTCGATTATGCTGAACGGAGTTACGAGACTTATCATGATGAAAAGTGATGTCCTCGATGGCTTCGATGAAATTAAAGCTTGTGTTGCTTATAATATCGATGGTAAAAGGGTAACCGAATTCCCCTTCTCGCTCGAAGATATTGAAATTCAGCCTGAATATGTGACTCTGCCCGGATGGAAAACAGATATGACCAAAATGAAGTCAGAAGCTGAATTCCCGGAAAATTTCAAGAATTACATCAAATTCCTTGAAACAGAATTGGAGACCCCTATAACTATTGTCTCAATCGGTCCTGACCGCGAACAGACCATATTCCGTTCATAACTATCCAATCAAATACTGAAATGGCAAAAGTAAAACCGTTCAAAGGTGTCCGCCCTCCACGACACCTTGTCAAAGAAGTTGCTTCTCGTCCTTACGACGTTCTCAGCGGTGATGAAGCCCGCGTAGAAGCCGGTGACAACGCAAAATCACTTTACCACATAATTAAACCCGAAATTGATTTCGAGCCCGGAACCGACGAACACTCTCAGCCGGTTTACGATCGGGCCGTGGAGAATTTCAAAGCGTTTCAGAATAACGGCTGGCTCGTTCAGGACGAGAAAGAACATTATTATATCTATGCCCAAACGATGGAAGGTCGTACACAATATGGAATTGTAGTGGCTGCTAACGTCGATGACTACATGGACGGCCGTATCAAGAAACATGAGCTCACCCGCCGCGATAAAGAGGAGGATCGAATGAAACACGTCCGCATCCAGAACGCCAATATTGAGCCAGTGTTTTTCGCTTTCCCCGATAATAAAAAGCTTGAAGAAATTATTAGCACGGTTACTGCCGGTGAACCCGAATATGACTTCACGTCGGAAGATGGTTTTGGACATCATTTCTGGGTCGTTGACGATGAGAAACTGATTGAAACCATTACTGAGGAATTTGACAAAATACCTTATTTATATATAGCAGACGGTCACCATCGTACGGCTGCCGCAGCATTGGTCGGTAATGAAAAGGCCCGCTTGAATCCCAACCACCGCGGTGATGAAGAATATAACTATTTCCTCGCGGTTGCTTTCCCGGCTTCTCATCTCAAGATTATTGACTATAACCGAGTGGTGAAAGATCTGAACGGTCTGTCTCCAGAAGAATTTCTTGAGAAACTTGAATATAAGTTCATTGTCAAGAACATGGGTACTGAAATCTATGCGCCTGAAAAGCTTCATAATTTCTCGCTGTACCTGGAAGGAAACTGGTATTCGCTGACTGCTCGTGAAGGTACGTATGATGACAACGATCCTATTGGAGTTCTTGATGTAACGATTTCAAGCGATCTGATTCTTCGCGACATTCTTGGCATCCACGACCTCCGGAGTGATAAAAGAATTGACTTCGTCGGTGGTATTCGCGGACTTGGCGAACTTAAACGCCGATGTGACTCGGGCGAAATGGCAGCAGCGCTTGCACTCTTCCCTGTTTCGATGGAACAACTGATGAATATTGCAGATACCGGCAATATTATGCCTCCGAAAACCACATGGTTCGAACCCAAATTACGCTCGGGTCTTGTAATACATAAACTTGATTAATTTTTTATTAACTATTTCTTATTCTTTAACCTTAAAAACAAACCTAAATGAAAAAGAATTTCATTTTGGCTATGGCCATGATGTTAGGTTCGTCAGCAGCTATGCTGGCAGCCGGCCTGACAGCAAGCCAGCCGCAGAAGTTTGCCACATCGCCTAACGGCTTTATGGCACCGGTTTGGTCGCCCGACGGTACGAAGATTGCTGCCGCCGGACCTAACTATACCGGTATTTATGTTTTTGAAGCCGACGGTAGCCATGCACGTCAGCTGACCGATGCTCAGGGAGCAGGTTACAAAATGGTATGGAGCGAAAATGGAACCGAAGTTATCGGTCGCACCAACATTCGTGAAGGTGTTCGCGTCATGCACGAAATCAAGGCTTGGAATGTTGCAACCGGCAAAAACCGCGTTGTTGCTCAGAAAGCCCGCACAAACGCAACTCCCGGTTCGGTAAAATCTACCAATTCAGTTTACAAAACAATGGTTGAAAAAGCCGGTGATGCGACTGCAATCATCCCCGCTCTCGCCCGTTTTGAAGGCCAGGTAGTCATCAATCCTTCACTTTCACCCGACGGATCAAAAATCGCTTTCCAGATTCCCGGTCGCGGTATGTGGCTTGTGAATGCTGACGGTACCGGTCTGAAAGAACTCGGTAAAGGTTCTCATCCCGCTTGGATGCCCGACAGCAAGACAATCATCTTCACTGTCGTAGAGGACGATGGTAATAACTTTACTGCTTCAACCGTTTTCTCAATGAACATCAACGACATGAAAGCTGAAGTTCTCGTTGCTGAAAACAACCTCATTCCTCTCACCCCAGCTGTGTCACCCGACGGATCAAAAATGGTTTTTGAAAACGCCAAAGACGCATCGCTTTACATTGTTAATCTTAAAAAATAACCGGCCATGAAGAAATACAACTACATACTGATAGCCGGAATGGCAGTCACTCTCTCGAGTGCTTTCGCACCCTCTGTTTATGCAGCTGATAAAGTAACCGGTTGGGGCGACTTCAAACTTTATATTGACCCCGGTCACGAAGGCACTTCAAACCGCGGTCTCTGGAACTACTCAGAAGCTGAAAAAGTGCTTGACGTGGCTCTCAATATCAAACAGATGCTTGAAACGACCACCGATATGCCGGCTGAAAACCTCAAACTCTGCCGTTATACTCAGGCGGATACCAAAGGCCTTGAAGAACGTTCGGACGAAGCAAATGCTTGGGGTGCTGACTTCTACTACTCAATCCACTCTGATGCAGGTAATATCGCAAACGAGCTTGTTACCCTTTTTGGTGGTTGGAAAAAAGACGGTGTTGACATTGAAAAGACTCCCAATGGCGGTAAACGTTATGGCGAAATTCTTGAGCCCAACTTGAGTGGTGTTATGCGTATTCCCAGCCGTGGTAACTGGTATGACCGTTGCTTCTATCAGAAAGGTGTAGCTACCCATGAAAACCAGTTCCCTTACCTGTCAGTTAACCGTCGTTCAAACATGCCTTCGCTTCTTAGTGAAGGTGGATTCCATACCATCGCATCACAGCAGCAGCGCAACCTGAACGGAGACTACCGTCGTCTCGAAGCTCTCGCCGCTTTCCAGTCTCTCCTGGAATACCATGGTGTTGAACGTCCCGACATGACTTTCCTGCACGGTGTCGTTACCAACAGTGAAAATGACCAGCCTATCAATGGTGCCAAAGTTACCGTAGACGGTAAAACCTACACCACTGATACCTATGAATCACTTTTCCACAAGTATTCAAACAATCCTAACCTGATCCACAACGGTCTTTACACATTCGAAGGTCTCGAAGCCGGTAAAGAATATACCGTTACTTTCGAAGCTCCCGGTTTTGAAAGCAAGACTGCAACCGTTACCATCAAAGGTGGTGGCACAAAGACTGTCGATTATGTCACTTATCTCGACATGGCTCTGACCAACACTGCTCCTGCAAAGATTGACGCTGTTTCGCTCGAAAATCCCGCAGCTGTTTCGCCCCTCTATCCGCTGGTTATCACCTTCTCGCGTAACATGGATCGCGAAAGTGTTGAAAAAGCCTTCAAAATCGACAACGACGGCGAAGTTGCTCTGACCTGGGTTAACGATTACACTCTTTCGATCGACCTCTCAAAACTTCTTCCCCTTTGGGACTACACCATCACTATTGATGGTTCGGTTGCTAAAAACAGCCAGACCAACCAGCTTTTCGACGGTGATGCAGACGGTCAGCCCGGTGGCAACTGGACATACAGCTTTACAATGGCTGAACCCGACGTAACCGCTCCTGAAGTTGTTTCGACATTCCCCGCCAACGACAGTGAAGTTCAGCTTTACAGCATGTTCCCCATCCGCTTTGAATTTGACGAAATCGTTAACTGGAATGACGACAAAAACGCTGAATGTATCGTTGTTAAAGATTCTGATGGCAAAGAAATCAAAGGTAAAGTTGTTCACGCTATTGTAAGAGAACAGTCTGTCCTCCACTTCTATGCTGACGAAGCTTATCCCAAAGACAAAACAATTCTCGCCGAACTCAAACCCGGTATTGCTGACCTGTCAGGTAATGTCACAGAAAATTCAACCTATGTTCGTTTCATGACTGAATATCGCAACATCGAAACTACCGTTGTTCAGCAGTGTGCTAACGAAACCGGTTTCTGGGCTCCCGGTGGTTCGGGTTCATCATCGGGTCTTATTATCGAAGAAAGTTCGACCACCTCTATGCCTGTCAATCCCTTCAGCGCTAACGGTACTTCGATGTCGATGAACTATGTCTTCGACGAAGCAAATGCTGCTGAAAACTGGTTTGTCCGCCTTTACACTCCAAATACCAACCAGTACTACTCTAAAGACTTTGACGTAGTCCTTTCTTACTGGATGTACAGCGACGGTTCGAACAACGCAATGAACATGCTTATCCGTATCCCGAATTCATCGGGCGGCCTGAAATATAAAGCTGAAAACATGCCTCTGAATTTCCGCGGTTGGAACATGTTCTCATGGGATCTCAAGAATGATGAGTACAGCCACTTCACCGGCGAACAGGTTCTCGGCGAATCAGGTAACTGGCGTTTCGACTCATTCACATTGAGACACGAATACACCGATCCTGATGATGAAGATGTTCTTCAGCAGGCTTGGAGCGGTTCTATCGGTCTCTATGAATTCGCTGCTCACAAAGTTGGCGAAGGTGTACGCACTGCCAAACTTGATGATGTCGTAGTTCCGACTTCTGTTGAAGATGTAGTTGCTGACAACCTCAAGGTTAATGTTGGTGTTGACATGATCACCATCGTTTCTGACAGCAAGGTTCTCGGCGCAACTGTAACAGCTGTTAACGGTATGTCTGTTGCTAAGGTTAATGGCTCAGCCAATATCCTGACTGT
Source organism: uncultured Bacteroides sp. (assembly GCA_964454925.1). Taxonomy (GTDB): domain Bacteria; phylum Bacteroidota; class Bacteroidia; order Bacteroidales; family Muribaculaceae; genus CAG-873. The sequence continues at coordinate 16,161 of CAYVXC010000003.1, read as the reverse complement.
CTCGACCGCTTCTCTCGCTCCCGGCGTATATGTTGTCAGTGTCGTTACCGAAGAAGGCACCAAGACCGTTAAATTCGTAAAATAAATTCCGGCAGTTTTCGAACTGCAACCCAATAAAAAAGAGCCCCGAGGGGCTCTTTTTTATTATACACAATTAAGAATTACAGAACTACGTTCTTATCCAGCCACTTGAAAATATCGTTATACACTTCATTTCTGATTTTTTCATCAGACAGAATCAGGTCGTGTAGGCCGCCATTAACAGATATTTCTGTTACCGAAGGACCAAGCATCCTCCCTATCCTGCTGATATCCTTAATATCCAGCACAGCATCTCCGGTTTGATGTTCAGGAGTCCATTTGTCACCAAATATGCTTTTGTCTGAATGCATCAACAGAATAGGCACGGGAATAAATGAGTGATCACGCAAAGCCGCCTGAGCCATCGAAATTCCTCTGATCCACCCGGCACTAACTTTCCGGGGCTTTATTGTTTTAAGATTTGTATCGAACTCCCATTCTCCATGGAGACTTTTCAAAAGGCTCTCTCCGTAGGGAGATGCGTCCCCCTGACTTATTTTGATATTAGGGAAATGTTTACCCAGACAGGAAACCATCGGAATCGCAAATTTTTCTACGAAAGGACTCATGTTCCAATCAAGAAACGGACTGTTCAGAATAACTGCTTTGATCAAAGATGACGGCTTATTATTCATATAAGAAGCCACGACCAGCCCACCGGTCGAATGACCCATTAAGACAATTTCTTTAATTCCGTTGTGAGACATTATATTGATCGTAGAATCGATGTCAGCATAATATTCGGATATTTTTCGCATTTCGTATGGTGTCTGGTCCGATAAAAGCGAGCGTCCATATTTCCTAAGATCAACTGCATAAAAATTCCAGCAAGAATCAACGAATCGATTCCCCATCTCTTCCTGAAAGAAGTAGTCGTTATATCCGTGAACGTACAGGATACCCCTATCTCCTCCACACTCCGACCTGCGTCTGATTACCGTTGATACTACGTCTCCTGAATAGTCCGGACTCATTCTCACTGACGTTTCCTGATAACCTTGCAGGTATCGGTCTGATGTCCATTGTTGACCCGACGCGAAGAAGCCAGTTCCAAAACAAAGAAGGAATAGAACGATCAATAAATTATTTCTTCTTTTATTCATGATCAATTTTGAATTAAAAAAGCTCCGACGGGAAGAATTCTCGCGGAGCCTAAATCTTTTTTATAAATTTTTATTTTACTTGTGCTTCGTCAGCAGCTTCAGCGGCTTCGGCGGCTTCATCTTGTTTGATTTCTTCATCTTTGAAGTTTGTTACTCCATTAGCCACCAATGTGTTGTACCATGAAAACAGCTTTTTAATATCTGTATTGTAAACACGTTCACGGTCGAAGTTCGGAAGAAATTCTGCGAATTTTTCTCTGAGTGCTTCATCCGAGAGCGATTTATAATCGACAGGCTGTGCCCCTGTTTTTTCGATGATTGACTGGAAAACATTGTAAAGAGGTTCTTCATCTTCATCGGTATACATGGCTACGTCAGCCAGAGAGATAACTTTGTCGTGACTATATGCCGGTTGACGTTTGCCTGTTGCGACATTTTCAACAATCAGCATGTTTTTACCCTGGCTAACGAGTCTGAAAAGACCGGGTTTGCCCGAAATAGAAAGGAATCTTTCTGCCATAGAGGTGATAAATTGAAATTTCTAAAAGTTGTGAATCTATAATGAAAATCGCAGCCGGAATAAGAAATATTGCCGCTGCATATCTTTTACAAAGATAGCCAAAAATTTTCAATTGTAGACTAACACACTAACTTATTTTTTAACAGTGGTGATTTTGACTTATTTAACTAATGGAGTGTGATATTTATTTTCACACGTTTCCAGACCATTACAGACTTGGGGTCAAGCGTTTATCTTGTCGATTGAGTTTAAAATTATTAACTAAGGTTTGGTTATTAGGCCTTTTTTTGTTAACTTTGCAATGTTTACACACTAAACTTATCCGCTACTACGTATATTCATGAAACAAGCACTTGTCAGATGGTTTAAAGAGTCGCGTTTATTAGCTGCATTTATGCAGTCGCCTCTACCGTCATGGATTGTATTCATTGTCGATACAATTGTATTTTTCGTAGCACTTACGCTGATTTTCGTTTGCAACATAGACACTACGGCAAACTTTGAAGGTTGGCAATATTCAACATGGACAAAGATTGGTTCCCTGACAGTTTTTGCCGCCATCTGGATGTATATCTTCAAACCCTACAAATCCATCGTTCGCCTGTCTGCTTTTGAAGATACATATCGCTTGGCCAAGACCGTCAGTTGCTGGTTTATATGCTCTTTGATAATTGAACTCGTAATCAGGGAATATACCGGCGGAAGTGTTCACTACTTCGGTTTGTGGAACCTCCTGACCGTCTCGTTTGTTGTCTTCTCTTTCCTTGTCACTATCAGAATAGCGGTTAAGTCACTTTATACCTTGCTCGTCAAAGGTTCAAAATCGCGTAGACGCGTAATCGTGTTTGGTTCGGTCATTAATTCATTTGGGGTTGCAAGTGCACTTCTTAACGAAGCTGAAGGTCAATTCAAACCGGTTTTAATACTAAGTCTTACGCATAAAACGCCGGCTCAGATCGGGGACATTCCGATTCTGCCGTTTAAACCCGAAGATATTAAGAAAGTATTTTTCGAGTATGATTGTGATACAGTCCTGTTCCTGGCCGCTCAAATGGATTATGTCAGAAACGGTATCGCCGATTACTTTATCAAAGCCGGTATCAAAATGATGGTCATCAATCAGGTAGAAGAACTACAGCTTGATAAAGACGGCGCTCCCAAAATCTCAGGGCTTGTTCAGAATATCAAAATTGAAGACCTTCTTGGCCGTGAACCCATCCAGACCGATAAAAGCCGCGTGAAAGCCAGAATCCAGGGGCAGACGGTTATGATTACAGGAGCAGCAGGTTCTATCGGCAGTGAAATTGTCCGTCAAGTCGCCCAGATGGAGGCCAAGGAAATCATTCTTGTGGATCAGGCTGAAACCCCGATGCACGACCTCCAACTCGAACTGGAAGCAAAATTCCCTGCAATCGTTGTCCGCCATTGTATCGCTGATGTTGCCGACGAGCACCGAATGGAAAAAATATTCAAGGATTTTTCTCCTCGTATTGTATACCATGCGGCAGCTTACAAGCATGTACCCATGATGGAGAAGAACCCGTCGGAGGCGATTAAGACCAACGTATTCGGAACAAAACTATTAGCAGATCTTTCGCTAAAATATGGCGTTGAAAAGTTTGTAATGGTTTCAACCGACAAGGCTGTCAATCCGACCAATGTAATGGGTGCTTCGAAACGTATTGCTGAAATTTACGTTCAATCGCTCGCATTGAAACTCAAGCGTGAGGACAGCCCCCGCGCAACGAAATTTATAACCACACGTTTTGGGAACGTTCTCGGTTCAAACGGTTCGGTTATTCCTTTGTTCCGTCGTCAAATTGCGGCCGGTGGACCGGTGACGGTCACTCATCGCGATATTATCCGTTACTTTATGACTATTCCGGAGGCTTGCTCGTTAGTGCTTGAAGCCGGTTGCATGGGACACGGAGGTGAAATCTTCATTTTCGATATGGGTGAGCCTGTTAAAATCTATGATCTCGCTACCCGCATGATTTCTCTTGCAGGACTTGAAGTCGGAAAAGATATTGAAATAGTTGAAACCGGTCTTCGCCCCGGCGAGAAGCTTTATGAAGAACTCCTGAATACGAAAGAACTTACGACCGCAACCATGCACAAGAAGATTATGGTCGCTAAGGTCAGAATGTATGACTATAACGACGTACTCATCGCGTTGAGCAATCTAATGGAGGCTGTTAATCGCGTAGACTTCCATGATATCGTTGCAAACATGAAGCGCATAGTTCCGGAGTATGTATCCCAAAACTCTAAGTGGCATCAGGTCGACGAAGAAGTTGTAAACGACAAAAAAATTGCTGAAGTTAAAGAACCAAGATAACAATGAAAAAGAAACTTATAATTATCTGTGCGATCTG
>CAYVXC010000003.1:9836-11982 GCA_964454925.1 uncultured Bacteroides sp. | reverse complement strand
TCTCCTTACTATAATAAGTTAGGTTTGAATAAACTCACGTTGACAGTTGATAAAGATCTGAACTTTGTTTTCTCAGATGGAAAAATCAAACTGACAGGAAAGATCAGTAAAGAGGATTCGAAACTTTACTTTCATTTCAATGCCTTCAATAAGATCAATCTGGGAAAAGTTGGAGCTTTGGCAACCAAGGCAGGCAATAAAGTAAATCTCTCTTTCGATGCAAAAAAGATGATTCAAGTTGTAAAAACAGCCGGTGAGTTATCGGGAAACAGCTCACTTAAACAAATTGTGTCCCTGCTCGAAAAATACGACGGAATATATGTAGGGGCAAGCTTTAAGAAGAATTGATAAATTCATATCATACAAACAGAGAGACCGGTTAGCGATGGACTAATCGGTCTCTCTGTTTATTAGATATTTGTCAAATTCTCTCGAGAACAGTTTTTACGAGATCCCGTACGCCGTTCTTGTAATTGGGATTGGCTTCCTCATTGAAACGGTTGGCGATGATACAACAGACAGTCATAGCTTTATGTCCCATCAGTTTTGCAAGGCCCTGGAGGGGCGCCGATTCCATTTCATAGTTGGTTACTTTTCTGTCTTTATAACGAAAAGCTTCGATGCGGCGGTTCAGGTCAGGATTAGCAAGAGGAAGACGGAGTTTTCGACCTTGCGGACCATAGAAACCGACGGCCGAGATTGTGTTTCCTTTCACCATATCATCTCCACCTATTCTTTTCACCAATTCGGGGTCTGCATCTACAACATAAGGTTTAGCCCAAAGTGGATTCCAGCCGGTGGCGTCACAAAGTTCTTTTTCAAAATCAAGGTCTGCCACTTCGTTTCGGCCTTGATAGTAGTTAAGAACACCATCAAAGCCAATCGCTTTCTCCGCAATGACAGGGGTGCCAAGAGTTAATTCAGGTTGTAACGCCCCTGAGGTACCTATCCTGACCAGTGTCAGCTGACGTTTGTTGTCCTTCACTTCTCGTGTTTTGAAATCTACGTTTGCCAGCGCATCGAGTTCATTGATGACAATGTCAATATTATCGGGCCCGATGCCGTGACTAAGGCACATGATGGGTTTCCCTTTATAGATGCCTCCGATAGTATGAAATTCGCGCGATGATACTTCAAATGTCTTCTCATCGAAAAATTCAGCTACCATATTGACTCGTGCGGGATCTCCGACAAGAATAACCCGGTCTGTCAGTTGCTCAGGTTTAAGGTGAAGATGGAAAACTGATCCATCTTCATTGATTATAAGTTCTGATGGGGGAATTATTTGCTTTGACATGGTATATTTATATTTAAAGAAAATACATTTTTATATGTAACATTTTATTGTGGCGTTAGGTTGAGATTGGGGCATATCTTCCACCGGGAAGAGAAATAATATAGTCTGACATTTCGAGTTCAAAAAGTGTTTCAGACAGTCGATTATATGGAATCTGCATTTGTCTTACAATCTCGTTTATCGTAAGATCAGGATTCTCAGTAATGTAATCCAAGACAGCCCTTTGGGTATCGGTCAAATTGAGAACGAGAGTTTGTTCTTTTGGTTGGACATTTCCTTTCGACCATCCCATTGTCTCAAGGAGAAAATCAGTCTCGGTAAACATTACCGCCCTTTGAGTGGCAATCAGACGATTTGTCCCGTTTGAGTATTTATCAGTGAGACGACCGGGAACCGCCATCACCTCTCGATTATAATCACCGGCAATCCGTGCGGTAGTCATCGCACCCCCTCGATAATCGGATTCGACAACTATCACCACGTCGCTTAAACCGGCAATTATACGGTTTCGCGCAAGGAAGAAAGCCGGATAAACCTTAGTCGTTGTAGGATATTCCGATACGAGTGCCCCACCCTCTTTAATAATTCTAACGGCCACACCACGATGGTCCGCCGGATAAATCGTATTTAGAGGGTTCGCCAATACGGCAACCGTTGGTATTTCAGCTTTTAAGGCCGCCTTATGGGCGGTTACATCTATTCCGTAAGCAAGGCCGCTTATAATACATACGTCGCGTCCAAGTGACTCTGCCAGTTCAGCGACAATATTTTCAGTAATCTTACAGCCAACAGGCGTAGCATGGCGGGTACCTACTATGCCAACTGTATATTTCATATCAAGCGAACATT
>CAYVXC010000003.1:0-9736 GCA_964454925.1 uncultured Bacteroides sp. | reverse complement strand
CTCGTTCCCCGAACTGATATTCAGTCCACGGATCATAGAAAATGCTATTTTAGACTCAGGAATCATTATGCGACAATTATTTCAGGCCGAATGCATCCGCCAATACATCTCCACGTGTAAGCGCCCCGTTTTCTATGCAAGCTATCGTTAGGACAGCTTGTAAAACCGGGGTTCCATCAGTTTTAAAAATATCCTGATAAAAAAGGAATTTGGGACCTTTTTTCTTTATATTCAGACAACTGATAAAAGTATCTCCGATTCTGAGAGGCGATTTGTATGATATATCGGCATGTGCAAGAACAGGATCTATCCCGAGTTCATGCATTCTACCGAAGGTCAGACCTTCTTGTTTACAGAATTCATGACGCGTGTGTTCAAGATAGTGCAGGTAATTGGCATTATTGACGATCCCTTGATAGTCAATTTCATAATCCCTGACTTCCATCGTCAGCGTAAATCTATAGTCGGCCTCTTTCATCACTTAATAGGTTAATTTAACAATTCAAAGTTAATGAAAATCTTTCTACCGGCAAAGAGTGAGATTGACAAATTTTATGAAGCATAAAATGATTCAGTCCTACTGAGTTCTGAAATAAAATGATTATCTTTGTAGCATACAACCTTGAATTAGCAATCCTTATGAAAATAAATTTCCGTCTATGCGCCATCGCGATTCTTTTTGCGCTTTTCTCTTTAAATAACCTTTGTGATGCCTGTACATCGGCAGTTGTCGGAGCAAGCCGTTCGAAAAACGGTCATGCTATGCTTTGGAAACATCGTGATACCGGAACCGAGCATAATTTCATTGACAGAATCAGCAAACCGGGTCATCTGACCTATATAGCCCTATTTAATGGCGGAGACAGTCTCAGAAACGATGCTTGGATGGGTATGAATGAAGCCGGGTTTGCAATAATGAACACTGCGAGTTACAACCTCATGCCCGATACAGCATCCTATAAGGATAGAGAAGGTGAAGTAATGAGAATGGCCCTCGAAAGGTGCATAACAATCGACGATTTCAAAAATTTACTCGATACTCTCCCTAAGCCAATGGGTGTACAAGCCAATTTCGGTGTAATCGACGCGACGGGAAACGGAGGATATTTTGAAACAGATGATTATTCATATACCCCCTTTCTTCTCAATGATTCTACAGATCTTATTGTCAGAACCAACTTCTCATTTACAGGTAATGACTCGACTGGTATGGGCTATATCAGATATAACAACGCCTGTCATTTAATCGAAAATCATACTGACGGCTATCTTCTTTCAACGGCTGATTTCACTGAAAACCTTTCAAGATCTTTTTATCACTCTTTGCTTAACAAAGATTTCCTCAGCGATCCGTCCATCAAGTACGCCATTGACCAGGACTTTATCCCCCGTCTTTCCTCGTCGGCATCCATTGTTATTGAAAGTGGAAATTCCCCCGCCGATTATGTTATGTGGACCGTTCTCGGCTACCCTCCGGTATCGTCGGTTGTTCCTGTTAGAATCAATGACGTCCCTGATTCAGTGCTTCCAACTGAGCCAGGACTGAGAGCGAAAGCCTGTAACGAAGCTATCCGCCTCAAACGGCTTGCCTTCGATATCAGACGAGGAAGTGGGAAACGATATGTTAATCTTGATTTCATACGCAAAATCGAAAAAGAAAAACGCGCTGAGTCTGCTGCGGCATACAGCAATGGCAGAAAATAGTTTTTTACGGCTTAATCCCGTTCTTGCGATTCCACTAAAAATTTGCTAATTTTGCAAAACATTACAATCTATATAACCATTTCAATATTTCCAAAATGATTTCCCGACTCTCACAAATTGTTGAAGAAGCCCGTGCCCGCGGTGCCAAACGTCTTGCTGTCGCATACGGTCAGGATGCACATACTCTTCGAGCCGTAAACGACGCTTTCAAGGAAGGTTTGGTGAATCCGACAATCTATGGTGATAAAGACACTATTGTCGAGGTTTGTAAGGCCGAGAACATCGATCCCATGACATTCACTATCGTTGACGAAAAGAGTGATGTGGAATGTGTCAGGCTTGCTGTCAACGCTGTCGCAACCGGTCAAGCCGATGTCCTGATGAAGGGACTCGTATCTACCGATAAATATATGCGCGGAATTCTCAATAAAAACGCCGGATTATTTCCTGAGAAAGGTACTCTGAGCCATGTCGCAGTCGTCGAATTACCCGGCTATCCGAGACTTTTGACTATTGCCGATGCGGCTGTTATTCCCGCTCCTGACTTTAAACAAAAAACGACTATTCTCAAATATCTCGCACAGACAGCCAATACGCTTGGTATAAAGACTCCAAAAATTGCTTGTATCGCACCATCGGAACAGGTCCTTCCCAGTGTCTTGTCTTCAACAGAGGCTGCAATCATAGCCAAAATGGCTGATCGTGGCCAGTTAGGTAACGTTACTGTTGATGGTCCTCTGTCGCTTGATGTGGCTCTATATCCCGAGGTTGTTGAAGAAAAGAAGGTAAAAGGCTCGTCGGTTGCCGGAAAGGCGGACTGCCTGCTCTTCCCCAATATTGAATCAGCAAATGTCTTTTTCAAATCTGCCACCCATCTTGGCAATGCTCAAATGGCAGCGATGGTAGTTGGGACGAAAGTTCCTTGCGTACTCACTTCGCGTGGTGATACTCCCTTGACAAAACTGTATTCGATTGCATTGGCATGTCTCTCTGTAAAAGATAAGTCATGAGCTATAAGATACTTGCAATCAATCCCGGTTCGACATCCACCAAAATAGCTGTCTATGCAGACGGACGGGCTGTTTATACGAAGACATTTAGCCACACAGCCGAGGATTTATCCCATTTTCAGCGAGTAGCCGATCAGTTCGAATGGAGAAAAGAACTGATTCTTGCAGATCTCGCCGAAGTCGGTATCGATGTTCATACTTTTGATGCTGTCATCGGACGCGGCGGTATTCTCCGACCCGTTGAGAGTGGTGTTTATGAGGTTAACGATACACTTGCCAACGACCTTATTAATGCCCGACGTCAGCATGCGTCGAATCTTGGAGGTCTTATAGCCCGAGACATAGCCCGAAAAGCCGGAGTAAAGGCCTTCATTGCCGATCCGGTTGTTGTGGATGAGATGATTCCTTATGCCAGAATTACCGGCGTACCCGAGTTACCGCGAGAATCGGTCTTTCATGCCTTGAATCAAAAAGCAATCGCACGCCGCTACGCGAAAGAAAATGGCGTGAAGTACGAGGAGCTGAATCTGATCGTATGTCACATGGGTGGCGGAATTACTGTCTCCGCCCACAGAAAAGGTAAGGTTATAGACACTACCAATGCGTTGAATGGTTGTGGGCCTTTCTCTCCCGAACGTTCAGGTACCCTTCCTCCGGGACCCCTGATTGACCTGTGTTTTTCCGGAAAATATACTCACGACGAGCTGACGAAGATGGTTCACGGGAAAGGCGGATTGGTTGCCCACCTCGGAACTACCTCTGTTCCTGAAATACTGGATAAGGTAGATAAAGGAGACATGCACGCCATGCTGATTATTAGAGCCATGTGTTACTCGGTCGCTAAAGAAATTGGAGCAATGGCGATTGCCTTGTGTGGCGATGTCGATGCTATTCTGATAACTGGTGGCGTGGCCCATTCAAAACGAATTACGGACTATCTTGCCGGTCACTGCGATTTTATTGCCCCAATATTTGTTTATCCCGGCGAGAACGAACTGTTAGCTTTGGCCCAGAATGCGTTAGGCGTACTTAACGGTGATCTTGAGGTGAAAATCTATGAACCTGACGATGAAGACGATCCAGCTCAACTCAACGATACGTCCCGGCCATCCAAACTTCGTGACTGGCTTTACGCAGCCCGTCTTAACAATTTTGCGACTAAACGTAAATTGTCGGCTATGCGCCAGTATTTCAGATCTTGGCGCCGTCCACGCAGAAAAGAATTCTGAATATAACTCACTTTAATTTATATAATGCTGTATGGCAACAAAACCTTTTAAGTATCAAAAAATGTTCCCGGTAGGTCCTGATACCACCGAGTACTACAAATTGACTGACAAATATGTCAAAGTGGAAAACTGGGGTGGTCACGAGTTCCTTGTCGTAGACCCCGAAGCTCTGACTGTTCTTGCGCGCCAGGCCACACACGACAACGCTTTCATGCTTCGTCGCGAACATAACGAAATGGTTGCATCGATTCTTACAAATCCAGATGCAAGCGAAAATGATAAATTCGTCGCTCTGACAATGTTACGGAATGCAGAAGTCGCTGCTAAAGGTGCGCTGCCTTTCTGTCAGGATACCGGTACAGCTATTATCCACGGTGAAAAAGGTCAGTATGTTTACACGGGCTGTGACGATGAAGAGAAACTGTCACGCGGTGTATATGACACTTATACTCAGGATAATCTCAGATATAGCCAGAACGCACCGCTCAATATGTATGACGAGGTGAATACCGGTTGTAATCTCCCCGCTCAGATTGATATTCATGCAACTGAAGACGATGAATATCATTTCTTGTTCGTTGCTAAAGGTGGCGGCTCTGCCAACAAAACATACCTTTACCAGGAAACCAAGGCACTCATCAATCCCAAGACCCTTCTTCCTTTCCTGATCGAAAAAATGCGTAGTCTCGGGACCGCGGCATGTCCTCCCTATCACATTGCCTTTGTCATTGGTGGTACTTCTGCCGAAAAGAACCTTGAGACTGTGAAAAAAGCATCGGTGAAGTATTATGACAATCTGCCTACCCAGGGTAACGAACTCGGTCATGCTTTCCGCGATGTTGAACTTGAAAAAGAACTGAAGAAAGCCAGCGAAGAACTTGGTCTCGGTGCTCAATTCGGAGGAACATGTTTCGCTCACGACATCCGCGTCATCCGTCTTCCCCGCCACGGTGCTTCTTGTCCCGTCGGGCTCGGTGTAAGCTGTTCGGCAGACCGCAACGTAAAAGCAAAAATCAACCGTGAAGGCCTCTGGATCGAAAAGCTCGATTCCAACCCCGGTGAACTTATTCCCGAATCAATGAGAAAAGCCGGTGAAGGCGAAGTCGTGAAAATTGACTTGAACCGTCCGATGGATGAAATTCTCAAGGAACTTTCGAAATATCCGGTATCAACACGTCTCTCCCTTAATGGCACAATCATTGTTGGTCGTGACATCGCTCACGCTAAAATCAAAGAACGTCTTGACCGCGGTGAAGAAATGCCCGAATATCTGAAAAATCATCCAATCTATTATGCCGGTCCGGCCAAGACTCCCGAAGGAATGGCTTCAGGTTCGTTTGGCCCGACAACAGCAGGTCGCATGGACTCGTACGTTGATCAGTTCCAGGCAGCCGGTGGCTCGCTGGTGATGATTGCTAAAGGTAACCGCTCGAAACAGGTAACCGACGCATGTCAGAAACACGGCGGTTTCTATCTCGGTTCAATCGGTGGCCCGGCCGCGGTTCTTGCCCAGAACTCGATTAAGAAAGTTGAATTACTCGAGTATCCCGAACTCGGCATGGAAGCCATCTGGAAAATTGAAGTCGAAGATTTCCCCGCTTTCATTCTTGTTGACGACAAAGGCAACGACTTCTTCACCCAGATTAATGAAAAATGTAAAAACTGCGGTCTGAAATAAGCAGCTGCTCATAAAAAAGGATAGGAGGCAAACCTGGTTACTGAGGTCTGCCTCCTATTCTTGTTTGTGAGAGAGCTGTAATATTGTTAACGGGGATTAACCGGGTCGGTGTAATTGATCAAGCGTTTAACGTGAATATTGGTGCCCAAAGTTTCTTTGCCGGCATTAGCCTCCAGATACAGCCCTGTACCAACATCGGAAGGCTTTTCGTCAGAGGCTACCTCAATCTCATCAAAAGTAAATTTGAGAGTGTTTGAGTCGATCAATTCCACTTTCCAATTGCCCTCAGTGCAGATATATTCGGTTTTGTTATCGTGGAAATACATCGAGCTTGCATTGGTGCTCTGAAGAGTTACTTCGCTCGCGTTGCTGTTAGCAGTTACCCAATACATTTTGTCTACACAGCTCGGGTCAGGTGTGTAATATTCGAATACCACATTGTTTGAATCAGATATACTTTCGACTGTTAGTAACAGAGGGGTTTTATCATCGTCATCACAGGCCGTAAACGACAGCAGAGAAACAGTTGCAAGAATAGTAAAAAGAGATCTTTTAATTTTAAACATTGTTAGTGAGTTTTAAAAAGGTTAAAAACGTGATGTTTATTTGAAGATTTGACACAAAGTTAAGACTTCACTTCAAATCTCACAATACCCAAAAGGGTACGATAACCCCGATTTAACAAAAGTTCGGTGGTTTATCGTACCCTTTAATCAAATTTAAGATGAGAAAACTCACCGCCAGAGACTATCGCTGGCTTTCAGTTTCTTTTCGTCTTTTGACATGCCGCGATAGGCCAACATTCCAAATATGAGAGCGAAGATAAGAAGAACAATACCTCCTCCCCACTCTAACGTAGCATCGGGGCAATTGTTGTATAGGAAGAATCCGCTGACAACTCCAAGCACAGCCATCATAACCATGGACAGAATCGTCACTTTTTTCTGGAGTTTCAAATTCTTAAACATAAAAATGGATAAGAAGAGTAAAATACCGATAAGGACATCAATTACTACCAGAACCGGCATGTCGGATAACATTACAGGACCGACGGGCGACGTGGCAATAGGCCTGAGCCCGATGAAAACCATAAAAACCAAGGCTATTAATAGCCAGACTGTCTGAATACGTTGGATAACCATGTGAAAAATATCAGTTTATTATTATGTTTATTCAAGGGTGAAGTGTATATAACATTGCATCAGCAATGAGCGAAACTGTGCTGGTCCCGATACCGACCTTCGATAGGGCCGGACGGTCGAGCTCCAATGCTTTAAAGAAAGTATCTACGGAGCCGTCACTTTTTATCACGGAAAGCTTGTAGAAGTTTATGGCATCTTTGAATTGTCCGAGGGCTAACGCCACGTGACCCATGTTGAGGTAGTCTTCCGACCCCGGATTGTCGAGCAGAATTTTTTCATAATAACGCTGAGCTTTTGCAAAATCGCCTGTCATAAACAGACACCAAGCCAAAGGACGAAGCGCTTTCCGACTTTTCTCATCAAGAAATTCTACTTTATAGAACTCTTTTATTGCATCTTCGAATCGTTCAGCCTGAATCAGAGTATAACCCAACGACAGGGATGTTGCCGTATTTTCCGGCTCAAGAAGAGCTAATACACTATAAGTCCAGACAGCATCGTCAAGCCGACCCGCTGTTCGATATGCTTTAGCCAATCTCTTTTTAAGCCAAATACTCGAGTTGTCAAGCAGATCGGCTTGTTCATACGCATCGACGGCTTGTTCTATTTTACCGGTCTTTTCCAGACAATATCCCATTTTCTGATACATTGCACTCGAAAATTCGTTCTGTTCATCAAGTAGTTTGAATGCGACCAAAGCATCTTCCCAATAATTGCGTTTAAAATAGAACTCTGAAATGAGTTTCAGAAGATCGGGTCGCGTGGTTTCTTCTTTAAGCGGACGAATCAACAATAAGTCAGAAGAATAATCAAATACATTGTAAAATTCTGATTTTCTCCGGAATAAGTTGTAAAAACGATAGATGTTATGGAGATAGTTTCTAATCGACCGTCTCCGACGGAGCGGACGCGTCTCGTTGGACAGTCCCGAAACCATATCGGCCATTTGAGCCCGTTGAGCTTGAATTTGTCCGAGCATCAGCTTACGTTGACCCTCAGGAACCATTTCTACCGAAAATATCATTGAGAACTTATCGCTGTCACATAAGAACGGGAGAGTCTCAATTAATACTACAACATCGGATAATTCAGGTTGTTTTGAAATAATCTTCTCTATAGCGGACGAATCCGACGAGAATGGTGTAAACCAACCGGAAACATTATTAAAGAAACCAAAATTCTTTAGATGGGAGAATGTCGACATGAAAACATCGCTTCCTTCCATCTGAAGTTCATTCAGTTCTTTAAGTTTATCGCTTATGCCTGATTTTTTCAGAAGTTCCTCCCACTCGGGGTTCATCTGCATACCATCGAATTCTTCGAGCGGAAGATCGCCATCCCTAAGTTTCTTTTCAATTTCAGGGCGCATTGCCATCATACCCGGAATTATTTCATCTCTCATTGTCCGGTTGATGCGTTCTGTATCTCTCGCCCTTATAATTTCAAGAATGGCATTATCAACATCGCGGTTCCATGTCTTAGTTTCTTTGATGGCGGACAATCGCTTTAATGTTGATGACGGCAATGTGCGGTCCCGGTATTTAAGTAAAATAAATATGATACCAACTAATGCAACCGCACAGATTTCGTCGCTTTCGGGAGTATCAACCTCGGCATACTCAGCATATTTTTCAATAAGAATATCTAATTTTTCTTTATCAAAAAATTCAAGAGCGCCCAAGGTCAAAGCCGAAAGAATCAGTCTTACGAAATTTGACGGAAGAAGCGGATTTGATAAAAGGGAGCGGAGTTCATGTCCCTCTGACTTTGAAATCGGAAAAGTCGTCCAAACACTATTGAACAGATCGTTCTCAAGTGTCTCGTCTACTTTAGAAGAAAACAGATTTTCAAATCCCTTGGCTTTTTCAAGATAACCTGAAAACTTATCAATTACAGATTTTAGCGAGTTTCCCGAAACTGAACAGTAGCGTCTGATATTGTAAAAGAGTGTAGGAGTCTCTTTACTCAACATACTGACCACGAATTCATCGGTCAGCCGATAAAGATCTGTAACTATATCTCCAAGAAGTTCTTCTCGTGAAGGATCGCTCACACCTTCAGTAAGATATTTCAGCATATAAGCATAAGTTTCTTCAAGACGCTTGGTTTGTTCGACTATATTCCAAAGCATCATAGCTTCAGATACGTTCCTTAGCCTTACAAATGCATCGTGAAGACGCTGTTCGGCGAGATAGCCGTTTATCTCTTGACGTATATTGTATATCTCTTTGTTTGTCATAATCAGCAGATGGTCTTTTTAATCAATACTTATTAATTAAACAAACATCGTGCCACTTTCTTTCAGCAGTGTTGTGAAATTATTACGTTGTTCTCCAAGCGAATCATCGGGGACGAAAAGGTGTTTGTAGAAACTGCCTTTAAGACGAATAGTTATTCCTTTTTCCGTTTCTGAAACGGATTTTATAGAGTCAAAATTTATTTCTGACTCCCCGGCGGTAGTATAAGTATCTGATTCATCATCTTTTGTCAGATACCTAATTCCTAATATCCCGTCATTTAAACATACCTGACGTGGTTTCACGGCACGTACACCTTCCTCAGTCAGACCATACATAAAGTAAAGCATGACAAGGATAAAAGGATATATGATCAGGAGCAGAATCAGCGCCACTATCAACCATTCCCACCGAAAAAAAGCAAGCATTCCACAGAGACAAAACGGGAAAAGAAGTATCCAGCCCCATTTCGCAAACCAGAAGCTCATCACGCGACCGATGTATTGAGACGGTGTTATAGAAAATGGTTTGGTGACAACCGGCTGATTAATCATTTCTATATCACTTCCATATTCGATTCGAGACGCTGTCGGACAACTTCATACATCATTACGCCGGCAGCCACAGATACATTCAAGGACCCGATGTTACCGAACATGGGTATCGAGACTTTGGTATCGCACATTTTCAAAATATGTGGAGCAATTCCAACATCTTCAGCACCCATTACAAGTGC
>CAYVXC010000002.1:35837-49617 GCA_964454925.1 uncultured Bacteroides sp. | reverse complement strand
GCATGAACTACGTCAGCTGCTCACCCTTCCGCGTGCCCATCGCCCGCGTAGCTGCGGCGCAGGCTGCTATCGAAGATTAAGAGTCTAATTTCCTAAATCATTGAAATAGGCGACAACTTGCTGTGAATTTAGTGAGTTGTCGTCTATTCTTTTATATGGAATTGTTGAGATTGGGGATTATTTTGTATATTTGTGATTGACAAATTAAAATATTATGTTACGTTATATTCCTATACTTGCTATCATTGGCGTTATTGCGGCAATTTTATTTGCGGTTATAGATAAATGTACAGCCGGGATGAATGAGAAAAAACGCAAATTCATAAAGATAGTATCTTATATCGTTCTATTTATGGCAATGGGTATTGTTGTCGATATTATCGTTAGTGAGTATAAGTAACTGTAAATTAAAAATAGTTGATATGCAGTGGTTTAATGAGCCGGAAGAGTGGAAAAATGAGAATCGGAAGCTAACGATGTTTGTCACTCCTCAAACTGATTATTGGCGTATTTCTCACTATGGGTTTACGGTTGATGATGCACCTTTCTATTATGGAGAATTTGGTGGAGAGTTTGAGGCGACAGTAAAAGTTAAGGGAGATTATAAGGCGAGGTTTGATCAAGCTGGCTTGATGTTGAGAATTGATCATGAAAATTATATAAAAGCGGGTATTGAATTTGTGGACGGTAAATACAATCTTAGTGTTGTTGTGACCCATCATACAAGCGACTGGAGCGTAATCACCCTCGAACAGCCGGTGGAAGCTATATGGATTAAAGCGGTCCGCAGGTTGGACGCAGTCGAAATTTTTTATTCTTTCGATGGTGATAACTATGTCATGATGCGTAATGCGTGGTTCCGGGACAATATTCCCGTAAAAGTTGGTGTAATGGGCGCAAGTCCTGATGGTGAAGGATTCAATGTAACATTTGAAGAATTCAAGGTGAAACATCTCCCTGACATGCGCCGTCTACAATGGTTGTCCAATCAATCGAAATGATATGTCGATAACTATTAGAAAGAGTCGGCCGGACGATCTGTCAGCCATTATGAAATGCTATGAACTTGCCCGTCGCTACATGCGATCTCAAGGCAATCAAAGTCAATGGATAAACGGATACCCCTCACAAGAACTTGTCGCTGAAGACATAGCGGAAGGCAGAAGTTATGTCGGAATAGATAACGAAGGCGATATTGTCATGGCGTTCAGTTTTGTTATCGGAACCGATCCAACATATACAATCATTGAGGATGGTAAATGGTTAAATGACAATGTGTATGGCACAATCCATCGTCTTGGTTCGACAGGAAAGCATAAAAATGTTCTTGCTACCTGTGTGGCATTTTGCGAAGAGTTGGTTCAGGAACTGCGTCTTGACACTCATGAAGACAATAAAACGATGCGCGATGCTTCGGAGCGCGCAGGATTCATCAGATGTGGTACCATATATTGTTATGACGGAACTCCCAGAATTGCATATCACAAATCAATAAATAACCAATGAGAACGATAATATTCTTTATTCTTTGCCTTATAACAACATTTAGCGGCTTTTCAAAAAGTACTATCCATGTTGTAGATGCTGAGGACGGCTCACCGGTCGGTGGTGCGACAATCTTTTCATCATCGGGTACGATAATCGGCTTGACGACAGATAAAGGCATATTCAAGACTGGTGACAATGATAGAGATTTTCCATTAACTATCAGATGTCTCGGATATGAACCTGCGGAGATTGTGGCGATATCTGACAATGGTAGAGTCAGAATGAACCGTAAATCCTTCGAACTGAACGAGGTCGTTGTCTCAAGTTCAGAGCGTCCTGTTACCAGGCTCGTTTGTTATATACGCGAATATATAACTGCGGTGGCTGCCGGTGATACGATGATTATGTTTAATGAGCACATGGCTGATTACATGATTGCAGGAAAGAAAGTGAAGGGATTCAAACCGTTTGATAAACCACGTTTTTTGAGAACGAGGTCTTATGCCCGTACCTCATATTCGGATGGACATGACACTATATATAGGCCTAAATATCGGGACGATACTTTCGCGTGGGATCAATTTGTCAGAGTTCCATCCGGATTCGTCACATTCCCGGAAAGAATTGTGGCAGGTGCGATCACCGATACAATTCCCGGGAAATACGGCACGAAAGAAATAATAAGAGAAAACGCTAATCTTTTTTATCAGTCGAGAGACTATCTGGCAGATAAAAAAGATCATACGATGTCGCCGTTACTATTCAAGATGTTAGGGTTGACAGTCGATTTTCAGGAATTTCAAGAATCTTGGATAGTGAATCCGCAGACTCGTAAAGGTTACTATCCCAGTGATATAATATCGGGAACATATAGTCTAAAGATTTCAGGAAGAGGAAAATGGCTAAAGAAGATGTTTAAAACGGAAGATCCCGTTGAAATGTATGTTCTCTATGAAATATATCCGATAGAAGTCGAGCATCTCACCGGCGAAGAAGCCAAGGAAATAAAAGACAATCCTCCAACGACGAAATTTGACAGAGGACCAAACGTTACACCTCTCACACCGTCAATCCAAAGAATTGTCGATTATTTTGACACTAAGAAATAGTCATAAAACCAAAAACGAGAGTAACCCGCCGGCACTCTCGTTTTTATTATAGATAAATCGTTTTATTTAACTTTTACAACAAGGTAATTGCTTACATTCCAGAATTTGTCGATATTAGTGATTTTCAACGTTTTCAAACCGTTTGCGTCTTCAACAAATTCGTATGAATCCTTGGGCTGGTTTGTCATGACTTCGGCTTTCTTGGAATAAAGAGGAATCTGGGTCAGGTTGCGTTTATCGGCTGAGGTAAAGTATTTCTGATTGAAATCGCCGGGAAGAATCTTGGTTTTACGCAAGAAAGCTTTTTCAATGATTTTCTGTTCTTTCAGCTCTTTTTCACTACCAATCACATAGTAACAACGGTTTAAATCATTAGTGAGATCGACATTAGTCTGTTCACTTGCCGCAAGCTGTGTGTTGCGTTCACTTACCGTTGAATTAAGTGTGTCGATCTGTGCTGACTGTTGTCTTATCAATTCGTTGGCCTGGCCCAACTGCTCATTAAGAGAAGCGATCTGTGCATTCTGAGTTTCAATCTGAGCTTTCAGACTTTCGACGGTTTTCTGAAGCTGAGCATTATAAAGGTTTGAAGTTTTGAGTCGGCTTTCGAGTTCGGCCAATCGATTTTGTTTTTCTGCCAAAGAAGTCTTGATCGCTTCCATATCATTGATGAGCTGTGAGCGACGATTAGGTGTTTCGCCGGTATTAACCGAAATGATGCCTTCGATTTCCTTTATCTTGACGACGTCATCATTAATCTGAGAAACGAGCGACAACAATTCGTCCCTGTCAACGACCGCCTGTTGAAGTTCCTCGTTGGTGGCTTTTAAAACTTCGTCGGGAACAGTGTTTTGAGCGGACTGCTCAGGTTTAGAGCAACTGACAAGTAAGAGAGCCGATAGTGCCGTGAGTGTAAAAGACTTGATTTTCATCTGTTTAAACAATATAAGTGGTTGATAACATTAGAATTCTAGGAGAGCATAACTAAATTAAAACGTCCCCTACTCCTTTTTTGTTCAGCAAAGATTACCTTAATGGAGCTTTTTCATTCAAAAGGGCTCTATCGAGTACATCTTTCATATTTTTGACATAGGTAAATCGAAGGCCTCGGGTATATTCTTCCTCAATGTCCTCGATATCCACCCTATTATCCTCACTTAATATTATTTCGGTGATGCCCGCTCTTTTAGCTGCGAGAATTTTTTCGCGTATGCCCCCAACCGGCAGGACTTTACCTCTTAGAGTAATTTCTCCGGTCATTGCTATACGGTCGCGTACACGTCGGCCGGTTAATGCCGATGCCAATGCAGTAACCATTGTTATACCCGCTGAAGGGCCGTCTTTGGGTACTGCTCCTTCCGGGAAATGTATATGAACATCGTTCTTGGTGAAAGTTTCGAAGTCGATTCCGAGAGTAACATGATTTGCTTTGATCCACTGTAGAGCGATAGCTGCCGATTCTTTCATGACGTTACCGAGATTTCCGGTAACACAGACCTTTTCCCCTTTACCGGGAGAAAGCGAAACCTCGACGAGTAGAATCTCACCACCGACTTCAGTCCAAGCGAGACCGGTCACAACACCGGCATAATCATTTCCTTCGTATCGGTCTCTGATATGGGGCTTGATTCCCAATAAATCATGCAGATGTTCAGGGATGACCGGATTGGGGAACGATTTACCCCGGACTTTAGACAATACAAGTTTACGAACGATGGCGGCCAACCGTTTCTCAAGTTGACGGACACCACTTTCGGAAGTGTAGGAGTCAATGATCGCTCTCATCGCATCGTCCGATATCGAGAGTTCATCGGGTGCAATATTTTGATTTGCCAGAAGACGCGGCAGAAGGTGACGGCGTGCAATTTCTATTTTTTCTTCGGCTATATAACCCGGCAGTTCAATGACCTCGATGCGGTCAAGAAGAGGTTTAGGAATAGTCGATAATGTATTTGCTGTGGCAATGAACATCACATTCGAAAGGTCGAAGTCCACATCGATATAATTATCGTGGAATCTGATATTCTGTTCCGGATCAAGAACTTCCAGCAACGCCGACGACGGATCTCCCTTGAAATCAGCGCCAATCTTATCGATTTCGTCGAGAAGAAGAACGGGATTAGATGTCCCGGCACGTTTAACACCATCGACAATCCGTCCAGGCATGGCTCCAATATACGTGCGCCGATGCCCTCTGATCTCGGCCTCGTCATGGAGACCTCCAAGAGAAATTCGCTGATAGGTACGACCGAGTGCAGACGCGATCGACCGGCCCAGTGAAGTCTTACCTACCCCGGGAGGTCCTACAAAACAGATGATTGGAGCATGGTCATCGGGGTTATTGATAATCATGGCCAATTGTTCCAGAATGCGGTCTTTAATCTTTCGCAGACCGAAATGATCTTCTTCAAGAGTCTTTTCAGCGATTTCAAAATCGTCATTCACGTCCGTAACAACATTCCATGGAAGCGACAGAAGAGTGTCCAGATATGTGTAAAGGACTGAATAATCGGGAGACTGGGGATTATACCGTTTTAATTTGGCAATTTCTTTATCAAAAACATCTCTGACATCATCGGGAAACAACACGTCAGCACTACGTCTGACAAGAGCCTCGATCTCGTCATCATCGCTTTCTCCGAGTTCGTCTCGCATAACGTCGATTTGCTGGCGCAAGAATGCAGAACGTTGATTCGACTCCATTCGTTCACGTGCTTTTTCCATCATTTCCCTGCTGATGTTCACTTTTTCCTCAAGTCCCATTAGAGCGGCCATCAAAGCCGTGCCTCGATCGAAAAGACGGCTTGCGGAGAGAATGTCGACTTTTACAGGAACATCAATCGGAACATGAGTAGCGACCATATTTATCAGGTCGGGCACCGAATCATCAGAAACTTCGAATGATGGCCTCATTTCACTTGGCCCGTCAAAAGTCCGCTTTGTTATATCATTGGCTAATTTTGCAATTTCTTCGCCAAGTACCAAGAACTGAGACTGACGGTCAGTGGCCGGCGAGAGTTCTCTCATCAGTTTAACTTTTGCTGCCAGTACATTGGGCAACGTCGGGAGAAGACTTTCTTTTATGATTCGGAATCGCTGAAGCGAATGAACGATAGCGGTCTTTGTTCCGTTCGGGAGAGACACGAGCTGTAAGATTCGAACAAGGACACCATATTCGTACAGATCGGATAGCTGGGGCACCTCCTGTTCAGGATCTTTCTGACAGACAACACCGATCGGTGTTCCCGACGCCTGGGCGAATTCAGCTAATTGAATAGAAGATTCGCGTCCGAGTTGAATCGGAATATGTATCCCCGGGAAAAGTACCAGGTTACGGGTCGGAAGAATAAGGGTGTGGTCGGGATTGGGATCAAGAAGAACCGGTAGCTCTTCGGTATTTATTGTGTTTACAGTAGCTCTCATTTTATTACGAATACATTCGGAATTTCTGAACCGGATAATTAATACTGCAGATATACAAACGGAACAAGATCACTCTGTCTGATCTGTATTATAAAGAATAGAACGATTGCAAGCACGACAGCTTGAATGATCGGATTAAGCTTCGTCATATTACGAACCATCATGTCACGCCATGAACGAGGGGTAAAATGCAGAATATACCCGACAACAATGGCAACGACAATCAGGAAATAAGCATCGATGAATTGTGATGCTATTTCGGGTTTGAAATCATGAAACAGGCTGTCTGTCATCATACCCATGGACGTCATGGAATCCGTAATATCAGGCTTGCTGATCGCAAACCTAAAGAAGACAAATCCGATGGCGGTCAACGTAAACGTTATTAGTACGTTGAAACTTATAATTAAAGGATTGTCACGTAATTTCTGGGGCGCGCGATAGACCGAACTGATTGATTTATGTCCAATAAGAAGTAGACCTTGGAAGGCACCCCAAATCAGATACATCCATGAGGCTCCGTGCCACAATCCGCCGATGATCATAGTGGTCATCTTGTTGACGTGGGTTCTGAATTTTCCTTTTCTGTTACCACCGAGTGGAATATAAACGTAATCGCGTAACCAAGTTGACAACGAAATATGCCAGCGACGCCAGAATTCGGTCGGATTACGGGATTTGAAAGGAGAATCGAAATTCTCCTTGAACCGGAAGCCAAGGAGCAGAGCGATACCGATGGCCATGTCGCTATAACCCGAGAAATCACAGTAAATCTGGATCACAAACCCCAAAATACCCATAAGGTTTTCAAAACCAGAATATAAATTGGGGTTCTCAAAAATACGGTCGACGAAGTTGCCGCTGATATAGTCGGCGATTATGACTTTCTTTATTAGGCCGGCAATGATGAGAAACAGACCTTCGCTCACCATTGCGTGAGTTGCGATTGGATTCGCCTTGATTTGAGGAAGCATGTCTTTCGCTCTGACCACGGGGCCGGCAAGAAGCGGAGGGAAGAACGACAGGAAGAACGTATATTCCAGAAAATTGGTGGCGGGTTTCATTACTCCGCGGTAAATATCGACAATATAGCTGATTGATCTGAAAGTAAAGAACGAGATACCGGCCGGAAGTATGATATCAAGGGCATCAAATGTAGTATGCGTGATGTTAGCAAACGTTTCGTAAAGAAGATTGAAATACTTGAAATAAACAAGCATTCCTACATTCAGAAAGACGTTCAGGAATACTATAAATTTACGCACAAAACCGGAGCGGGCGCTCCCAAGCCAACGGCCGAGCACGTAGTCGCTCACACAGACTCCAAGAAGGATGAAGCAATATTCGGCACTCGATTTATAATAGAAATATAATGAAAATAGAATGACAAAAATCAATTTTACATTCTTCCAGCGACGAATCGCCTGGTAGATAAGAAGAAATCCGACAAAGAGCAGCAGAAAAAGTCCTGTATTGAAAAGCAGAGGATTTCTTTGGTCGAAAAGTAGAACCTTTTCAACCAAGTCGGTGTCGATACTGCTAAAGAAATTGTCCATATATCAGTGTAAGATTTTTCTTTGATAGACTTTATAAATTATTTTCTTGAGGAACAGGGCTTTTCAAGAGCATCGCTGAGAGCCTGATAAATCAGTTCTCCCTCGACCCTGTAACCGTCCCATGTGCGGTGTATTCTGTCAGTATTTAACAACTTTTCATCGAGCCATTTGGAAGAAGCTCCGGACCCTCCGGCTACTTCGTAGAAATCGTAAACCGGGATGTTATGTTTTTTACCATATTTGACAATAATATCGCGAACAATTTTTACCTTGTTGTTTACTTGATAAGTTCTAACACGTTTAGCACGCCGTCTCCGGCCTTTACCTGTATAAGTAGTCGAATAGACCGAACGCTGACACTCTGATGGGGTAACAAGGAGAAACTTTACATCAGGAGATCCGGCACGGATGCTTTTGATCATTGTCTCTATCTGAGCTTCTAAAGCGGCTTCATTAACGGTACCAAAGGCTTCGTTTGTACCCAAAGCCAGGACAACCAGATCGGGGCAGAGATCAGCTATAGACTCGCCGAACTTTGGAAGGGAGTTGTAAGATGAATATGCAGCTCCGTTATTTCCAATTGAGTGATATACAACACCATTATTATCATTCTGGAGATTGAAACCATAGATATTCACGTTTCGTCCTTCCATAGTCAGCGTCATTTCAGTACAATCACTGTCAAGAGACACATCCACACCATCAGGGACAGTTTCAGTAGTGAATTTTATGCTCTCACCATTATTTTCTACTTTTTTCAGTTGAAGATCTCCCGACGATAGAATTGTAAAGAAACCACAGGGAGATTTCACTGAAAGGGTAACTGAAAAAACGTATGATTCCGGTTCAAGAGATACTCCGGTAAAACCCATCCGGGTCGGCCAGGGCATTCCGAGAAGTCTGGCCCGAATAAACGGATCGTCAGATTTGATGACGTAATCTCTCGGTTCGTTGGTTCCGGCCATTCTGAAAGGAATGATAACTCCACGACCGGCATCGCCATATTTTTTTTGAAACAGTTCTCTGACCCGCCCTGTGTTACCGTCGGGTTGGATATGTGAGTCACCTATATGAACCACCGTGAAGTTACCGTTCTCCTTACACTGTTTCAGCTTCGAGCTTAGTTCTCTCCAATCGTCACCGTTAAGGTCGATTTTATTAGCATTATAGTTAATAAAAGGATAATGTCTTACCTTGAAATTTGCCAATGAGTTATCGTTCCCTATATCGGGGTTCATTCTCAGCTGGGTATCGTTGACATCTTCCTGGGCAATGACCCGGACGTGATTGAGAAGCACCATCAAAATGACTGATATGTATGTAAGATATCTGTATGTCATCAGATGCTTTTCTTCATTTTAATGACTCAATGAGTGCTTTTACAAAACGCGAACCGAGCTCTTTGCCACCTTTCTGATTCAGATGAATATAGTCAGGGTTTATCATCCCTTTCTGTCTCCATTCGATGGCTGCTCCCTCGCCGCCCATTGCTTCTCTTGTATCCCAGAAAAGTATTCCCATCTCACGGGCTGCATCGCGTTGAGCAGACACCATGTTCGGAGAGGTCGGGACTGACTTGATTTCCGTACCGATCTTTTGCCCGCGATCGCCGATCCCCAGCATAAGGATGTCTGCAGTGGGATATGCTTCACGAAGGCGTCCGATCGTGCGTTTCATTAGCTTTTTGTAGCCGGAATAGTCCTTCTGTTTTGAGCTCAACGCATTGATGCCATATTCTACGATAATCATATCGTAGTTAATATGTTTTGACATCGCATCGGCGAGATCAACCGAAATATTTCTGTGAGTAATACCCGAATTTCCGCGTAAAGACATGTTATCCACAAGAATACCCGATGAACTGTCCAGATAAGCGCCGAGGAATTCAACACCGGCAGAGGCGGAAATCTCAATTGAAGTGAAAGAGCCGTTAGCTGTAATCGCCTGAACGTCCGGGGACGGTTCAAGAGTATATGTCTCTCCACCAAGAGTCACGTTACCTCCGTCGGGGGCGATGACAAGGAGAGTTGTGGTGCTCCATGAATTAAGGTGGGGGTAAGACGAGGTCCCTTTATATGTCGTTTTGGCCCCTGCTTGAGACGTAAAATATTGACCCGAGAGAGTTTTCATTGAGTCTTTTGCTCCCTTATCTCTGATTTCGTGAACTTTCCAGCCTTTACAGGTCTGACGGACAGTTTGTCTGAAGCCGGTTAAATTGGATGATAGCGGGACGTAGCCGACTCCCGAGCCACCATATTCGTCCTGAAGGAGTCGCCGGATGTCAGCCGTTAGTATGTCTCCTTCAATATAAGAGTCGCCGATTACGGCTATGCGTGCCGGCCGTTGACCGTTTCTGATAGCTTGACGAAGACGGGCCGGGCCGTTCCCACCAGGGGTATAATCTTCAATAATAACGAGTTCACCGACCTTATTTTCAACGATATCTTTTGGCGTCTCAACCTCCGAAGCGAGTGAAGAACGCTCCAGACGATCTTTAGCCTTGGCATCTCCACTGACGGCCATATCTTTCAACTCTTTTCTGGCGGTCTCCTCGTGTTCTTCTTCGCCTACGAGAGATTTCTCAACCTCAGCGAGTTCCGGATCCAGAGTCTCTTCAGCAGTGACCTCAATGGTACCCGGTATAACATCTGACAAAAGGTTATACCCTTTGAAATAATTATTAGTCAGTTTTCCCCAGTCAATAAAAGACAATCCTCCCAAGATTACTACAGCAATCAGGACAGTGAGAAAAGGGAAGCCCGGTTTATTATTATCCATGAGATTAATCGTTAGAATTATTAAGAAGACAGTCAAGAATTTGAAGTGCTTTCATGTCAGTTTCGTTCCATTCGTCTTCCGGCACAGAATCGCCGGTAATGCCACCGCCAACGAATATATTAAATCGGCCATCGTTACCAAGATGGAAACACCTTAATGTTACGAAGCATATTAATTCTCCGGTAACTGATTTGGCCGCGACAGCTCCGGCGTAGAGCAACCGAGAGTGATTTTCGACATCAGCGATTTTTCCAAAAGCGTAATCTCTTGGAGTGCCACATACAGCCGGAGTCGGATTTATGCAGTCGATGACATCTCCCACTGTCACGCTATTTTTTTCGGTATCTATCGGCGTACAGATGTGTTCGACATTATTAGCAATAACAGTTTCAGTTTCACCTAAACGGGGTGACAATCCGAGCTGTTTCCATTTTTCAATGATGAAATCAACTACAAATCGTTGTTCACGAATATTTTTTTTGTCCCAAGGCGTGCATGCCCCACTCTTTCTCGTACCGGCCAAAGCAACAGTTTTAAATGTCGAAACGGTTTCTTTCAATAGTAATTCGGGGGTAACAATTACCCATAATCCACCTCTCATAGAGCGGATAACAGCCGCAAAAGCATGCGGATTATTGTGGAACAGACGAGAAATATTGTCTGCAAGATTTTCAGATACCTTCGGAGCGATCCTTCCATCGATGATACGCGATATGACAACTTTATGACCGTTAGCTTTTAGTTCCTTTATCAGGTGACTAACCTGGTTTATATATTCCGATCTCTCCGTTGACGGAAAAAACAAATCAAGAGTAGGTCCATCATCTTCGATTTTAAAGCGTTCAGCCCAGGTCGCACAAAAAGGCAATAGAAACAGTTCACTGTTTTCCAAGATCAGATTTTCATCCGGAAATCTGACAATAGAAAACGGCAGACCGCTTTCAAGCTTTTCTTTCAGCAACTTTGGAAGGACGTTCAAATCGTGAGTCATAAATTGAAGATCAAGCCGGTTTAGCGTACAATTCGAATGGTGTAGCGTCAGTGATCACAACGTTATAATAACCCCCGGTAATATAATCCGGAGCATCAGACATCTTGACGAAAACTACCGGATCAACTTCAGGCGAATCAAACTCGGTTCGACCGATCCAATATTCATCCTCAGAACCGTCTATTACAATTTCCATCTTTTGGCCGATTTTCTTTTCGTTGAGTTCGAGCGAGATGTCTTCCTGTAGACTCAGAAGTTCAGACAGACGTTCCTGTTTGATATCGTCCGGAATAGAATCCTTGAAGTTTTTTGCTCCATAAGTATCCTCTTCTTCGCAATAGGCGAACGCTCCCATTCTTTCAAATTTCTGTTCTTTAGCAAATTCAAGAAGTTCTTCGAACTCTTTCCGATCTTCTCCCGGAAAACCGACCATAAGAGTTGTTCTTATATGGATACCGGGGACCTCCCGACGAATCGTGTCAAGTAAATTTCGGGTCTCAGCACCGGTAATATGCCGTCGCATGTTAGACAACACCTTGTCACTGATGTGTTGTAAGGCGATATCCAGATATTTGCAGACATTCGGATATTTTGCCATTACCTTAAGCACATCCATAGGGAAATCGGCAGGATAGGCATAATGTAATCTAATCCGCCTGACACCCTCGGTACGGGCTAATTCTTCAATGAGGTCAGCCAGACGATGGCGGCCATATAGATCGGTACCATAGCTCGAAAGATCCTGGGCGATTATATTGAATTCAGAAACACCTGATTGAACAAGTTCCTTTACTTCTTCGACAATAGCCTCGATAGGGCGCGATTTATGGCGTCCGGTAATCAGCGGTATGGCGCAGAAAGCACAAAAACGATTGCAGCCCTCCGAGATCTTGATATAGCTGTAATGTCGTGGCGTTGACTGATATCTCTTATCAGTGACAGTGTCGTCGGTAAGTTTTTTGATTTCTTTCGATAGTTCAATCCAATCGAATTTTCCGAACCATCTATCAACTTCATTAATACTATCGGGAAGTTCCGATCGATATCTCTCGGAGAGACAACCCATGACGGTGACTTTCCCTACCCGACCTTCTTTTTTTGCTTCGACGCATTGAAGAATCATGTCGATGGATTCCTGTTTCGCGTCACCAATAAAGCCACATGTGTTGATGATGACTTCATCACCATCAAGTTTCGCGGGTTCGTGTTCGACTATATAGCCTGCTCCCTCGAAAATCTTCATGACACGTTCGCTGTCAACAAGATTTTTCGAGCATCCCATTGTAATAACTTGTATCTTCGGGGGTCTGGAGGTCA
This sequence comes from uncultured Bacteroides sp., assembly GCA_964454925.1. Classification (GTDB taxonomy): domain Bacteria; phylum Bacteroidota; class Bacteroidia; order Bacteroidales; family Muribaculaceae; genus CAG-873. The sequence goes on along the minus strand of CAYVXC010000002.1, from coordinate 36,955 downwards.
TTTATCAGATTTGTCAAACAGCGATTCCACATATGCACGACGGTCAAACGGCTGAAGATCGTTGATGCCCTCTCCCAGACCGATAAATCTTACAGGAATCTTAAATTCGTTGCTTATGCCGATAATAACTCCGCCTTTTGCAGTTCCGTCAAGTTTTGTAACCACCAGTCCGGTGACCTGAGTTGCAGCGGAAAACTGTCTCGCTTGTTCAATGGCATTCTGGCCTGTAGAACCGTCCAGGACGAGAAGCACTTCCTGAGGAGCCCCGGGTATGAGTTTCCCTATCGAACGTTTGATCTTGGAGAGTTCGTTCATAAGGTCAATCTTGTTGTGTAATCGACCGGCCGTGTCAATAATAATAACATCCGCACCTTGTGCGAGACCTGATGCCACGGTATCGTAGGCGACAGCTGCCGGGTCGGCGCCCTGTTTTTGCTTGACAATAGGCACTCCGGAGCGTTCGGCCCAAACTTCAAGTTGTTCGATAGCAGCCGCACGGAAAGTATCAGCGGCCCCGATGATGACTTTGTTGCCGGCATTTTTGAAACGGTTTGCCATTTTACCAATCGTGGTAGTCTTTCCGGCGCCGTTAACTCCGACGACAAGTATTACGCGGGGTGTACCTGACTGGACTTCAGCTTCATCAGCGGCCGAGTCGTTCTCAGCAAGCATATCTGTTATTTCCCGATAAAGGATTTCGTTGAGCTCGTCAGTACCGACATACTTATCCTTCGCAACGCGTTCGCGCAGTCGATCAATGATTTCCAACGAAGTAGTTGCACCGATATCCGACGTTATAAGCGTTTCTTCAAGTTCATCGAGGAAGTCATCGTCAATGGTCGACCGACCGGCTACAACCCTCTTTATTTTGGAAAAGAACCCGGTTTTTGTTTTTTCGAGTCCTTTGTCAAGAGTTTCTTTCTCTTGCTTTTCCTGTTTAGAATCGCGAGAAAAAAGTTTATTAAAAAATCCCATATTGAAATTCAGTATACTGTGGTAATATTATCGGGTGCGTCAAGACGTCCAACCGATGGTTTCAAGTTGCAAAATTACTAATTATTTTCCGATTCTTTTTCTCTTTCTGTGATTAATAATTCCTCTGCAAGAAACTTCGACGT
>CAYVXC010000002.1:15943-35737 GCA_964454925.1 uncultured Bacteroides sp. | reverse complement strand
GTATCTTTCTTGGCAAGTTCAGTCGCCAGTTTCACACGTTGGTTTTCGCCACCTGACAAGGTCGAGGACGGTTGGCCAAGTTTGATATAACCCAGACCAATATCCTGGAGGACTTTGATTTTTCTGAGAATAGCCGGAATGCCTTCAAAAAACTCGACTGCACGGTTGATCGTCATGTCGAGAACATCGGCGATACTCTTACCCTTGAATCGAACTTCCAGCGTTTCGCGGTTATAGCGTTTGCCGTGACATACTTCACACGGAACGAGGACGTCAGGCAGAAAATTCATTTCGATAGTCCGGTAGCCGTTACCGTTACATGCCTCGCAACGGCCTCCGGCAACGTTAAATGAGAACCGGCCAGGTTTATAGCCTCTGATTTTTGCTTCTGGAAGATTGACGAACAACGACCTGATATCACTGAAAACACCTGTGTATGTCGCCGGATTGGATCGAGGTGATTTCCCGAGAGGAGACTGATCGACAGTAACTATCTTATCAATGTTTTCAATGCCCGAAATGCTATCGTAAGGAAGAGGCTCGCTCAAGGAACGATAGAAATGGTTAGTGAGGACGGGAACGAGAGTCCCGTTGACGAGAGAGGATTTTCCGCTGCCCGACACTCCGGAAATACACGTGAGTGTTCCTAAAGGAATCTTGAGATCGACGTTCTTCAGATTATTTCCGGTCGCACCCTTAATTTCGAGAAATTTTCCATTACCAGGCCTACGAACCTGTGGCACGGGGATACAATTGGTCCCATTCAGGTAACCGGCTGTTAATGTATCGGTTTTCATCATATCTTCCGGGGTGCCCTGAAATACAACTTCCCCACCCCGACGTCCGGCCTTTGGTCCGATGTCGATGATATAGTCAGCGTCACACATGATGTCTTTATCATGTTCGACGACAATTACCGAGTTAGAAGCATCTCTAAGATGTTTCAACGAGTCGATTAACCGGCGGTTATCGCGTTGATGAAGGCCGATGCTCGGTTCGTCAAGGATGTAGAGAACATTGACCAGTTCTGATCCCATCTGGGTAGCGAGACGGATTCGCTGACTCTCACCGCCGGATAATGTTGCAGAACCTCGGTTCAGCTGGAGATATTCAAGTCCGACATCACACAGAAATTTCAACCTGTGATTGATTTCTTTGAAAATTTCAGCTCCGACAGGGCGCAAACGCGGTTCGAGCAGATCGATAGCAGTTTTCGACCATTCGTATAGTTCCGAGATGTCCATTCGGCTAAGATCACCGATATTTTTATCTCCGATATAAAAATGAAGAGCTTCGCGGTTAAGACGGTCACCATGACAATCGGGACATGTCTGGCGGGAGAAAAATTGTTCACTCCACTTTTTTGCAGACGCACCTGCTTCATCATCCTGCTGCATTTCGAGGTATTTAATGATACCGTCGTAGGACATGAAATAATTGGACGTCGACATGGTTTCATTTTTAATAACGAGTCGATCAGTCGTGCCGTTTAATATCTCGTTCATACACTCTTCGGAAAGCTCGCCTATCGGTGTCTTAATTGTGAACCCATGTTTTTCGCAAATAGCACCTATCTGCCAGAAAATCATGGAATTCTTATATTTTCCAAGCGGCAGGATACCCCCGTTGAAGATTGATGCCCGGGGATTGGGCATTATTTTGTCACGATCCACGAGATTGACATAGCCAAGTCCGTTACATGTCGGACAGGCTCCCTGAGGCGAATTGAACGAAAAGTTATGGGGGGCCGGTTCCCGGTAGGACAAGCCGGTCTCAGGATCCATAAGGCTCTGAGAATAATGACTGACTTTGTCCTCGTCGAGATCGTAAACCATCAGCTGCTTGTTTCCCTGTACAAGAGCGGTTTCGACAGTGTCTCTCAGCCGATTTTCGTCTTTGGCCGAGACCTTAAGCCGATCTACAACAAGCTCGATCGAATGGTTTTTGTAACGATCGAGTTTCATCCCCGGTGTCAGTTCCTTGATATCGCCGTCAACTCTAACGTTTAGATAGCCTTTCTTTCTGAGCTGTTCGAAAAGCTCCCGATAGTGGCCCTTGCGGTTACGTATCAAAGGAGCGAGTACATAGATTTTTTTACCTTCAAACTTATCAAGAATCAGACTGACGATTTTCTCACGGGTATATTTGACCATCGGTTTTCCCGAAATGTAACTTCTGGCTGTTCCTACACGGGCAAACAGCAGGCGGAAAAAGTCAAAGATTTCGGTTGTTGTACCGATGGTGGATCGAGGATTGCGATTAATGGTTTTCTGTTCAATGGCTATAACCGGACTCAGACCTGTTATTTTGTCAACATCAGGACGTTCGAGGGATCCGAGCAGATTTCTGGCGTAAGCCGAGAATGTTTCTATATACCGGCGTTGACCTTCGGCAAAAATTGTATCAAATGCCAGTGACGATTTACCGCTTCCACTCAGTCCTGTAATTACAGTCAGACTATTTCGCGGAATCGTTACATCTATATTTTTGAGGTTGTGAACCCTCGCCCCAATGACGGAAAGACGATTGAGACCGTCATCGGAGATTATATTATTGGGCCGATTATTAGAGGCCGATTTAGTGTGTGTTTCCATTGTGTATTTTTACTTGACCCATTTAGGGTTGTGGAGGTTCTTTTTATTGGTGGAGCGGAAAAGCGAGGTTTTCTTTGGGACTCTCACCTGATAGCTTTTTCCGGTTTTATTTGTTAGTTTCTTCGATCTTATCCAGGGATTTTCTTCTCGTAGCTGAGCGTATGTCACCCCGTGTTCAGCAGCCCAAGTGGGCCAATCTTCGACGGGTCCGTTTACTTCAACTATCGTACATTCGACGGGCTGGTAGAATTGTTCAGGTGTAAGATGGAATCCGAAAGCATCGGGATCTTCCATTACAGCTTTCATGGCCATAATTCTGAAAACGTAGCGTGAAGTCTCTTCCGTAAGATATAAGTCAAAGAATGTTTTACCCTGCTGTTTTTCGAGTTCGGACGAAATGCGTCCCATTCCACCGTTGTATGAAGCCATGACGGTCGGCCAATCTCCATATTTGCGATAAGCATTGTTGAGATAACGGCAAGCCGCTTCGGTCGCTTTTTCGAGGTTATACCGTTCATCCACCTCATCAGAGACTTCCAGTCCATATTGGGTCGCCGTCGATGGCAGGAACTGCCAGAATCCGGCTGCCTTTGCGGGTGAATAGGCGCGGTGATTCAAATAGCTTTCAACACAGGCAAGATAAAGAAGATCCAAAGGAACTCCATTTTTCTTCAAAATAGGGGCCATGACGGGAAAATACTTGTTGGCGCGCTTAAGCGTAAGCAGGGTATTTCCGTGGCTATAAATAAGCGATGTGAGTTCTCTATCGAACCGTTCGAACATATCCACTCTGTCAAGACTGACATTACTTCCGGCGAATTGCATGTTCATCGGAATTTTCGGATTATGAACTTCTGCGTATTCTCCGTGGTGGGGCATCGCAGCCGATTCCTGACACGAGAAGAGAAAAGTAGCCGATACAACAGCCACACCCGAAATGATATGTTTTATATAATTATTCATTTATTCTTGAATTAATGTTGGTTATTCGGCAGAAGAACCGAAATTGGGGTTCAGCCTCGAGCCTACAATGTTAATGTCTCCGCTAAGGTTGTATTTATGGCCATCGGCTCCGGTGGCTTTAATGACATAAAAATACACCCCGGGCTTAACCAGTTTACCATTGAATCGACCGTCCCAGCCTTCAGCGGGGTTGGTTGATGAAAACAGCTTTGTTCCCCATCGGTTGAAGATATGACATTCAAACGATATAAGGGAACTATAAGAGACTTTCCATTCATCATTGACTCCATCTTCATTCAACGGAGAAAATGCATTTGGACATTCAAGTTTTGATTCACCCACAGAAATGGTATAAACATCGCTTTCGTAAGTACATTCGCCGGACGCATCCGCTGCTACATACTTGACATAAGTTGTTCCGTATTCATTGAAAGTATGGGTGAATTCATCCTGATTATATCGGTCAAGAATATCGCCGAAATCCTCCATTGTTGAGAACTGCCATTCGCGGAAGACAACGGCATCTGTCGGAACGGCCGTAAATGTAATCTCACAGGGAGCAGACCCTCCCAGATTGCCATCGTTAGCGCCACTTTCATTGTCATTGGAACGTTCAGCCTGAATAGCCGAGGTTATAGCGGCGACTCGTTTGGTTTCGAAAGTCTCGGTCGAGAGAATAATCGGTGTACCCCACTCTTCGAGGAATGTGTCCCCTGTTAGAGTGAAAGATGCATTACATAGAGGAGCTTCCGTCGAGAAAATACCGGTTATCGAGGGATATGTCTTTGAGCGTTCAACCGCGGTCCATCCATCCTTATCATCATTTTCATTTAAATCGGGATAAGTCAAGGATATCCGACGATTCAATTCGATCGGTTGTCCGTTGATTGAGAAATATGTAATCTTATCGAAACCACCGACCGGACTAAGAAATGTTCTGTCACAGTCAGAATCAGGCGAAACTGTCAGTGCAGTTATCGTGGGGATATGATTTGCATAATTTACCACCCAACAAGCGATCTGGCGATTGTTGTCCTCCACGATATAACCCATATCATTGTTGCCTAACGAGACAGATGAAGTGTTTCCTTCATAGATTACGTCATTAATAGTTTCGGCATAACCGCCACCCATCTGGCTGAATTTTTTCCAGATGACCCGACTGCTCCCCGACGAAGTATAGGTTAGCTTGGAGTCTGCACCGTCTTCGACAACAAAAACTGCCTCCAGTCCGGTCGATTTGGCAGGACTTACCTCAGAAAAATGAAGCGAAACCGGAGTACTAATTTTAAATTGGGCGGATGCAGACGCCGGGAACAAAAGACTCAAAAATATAAACCTATATAACGCGGAATGTCTCATAAATCCAAAAAATGATGCATTAGGGCATTAGATACAAAGGTACGAAAAATTTCCCTGTTTTTCAAAGAAATGCATTTTGATATCCCGGTCAGAAGCCTATTTTTTGAATTTTTAATATAATGACAGAAGAAACCCCCGACATCACTGCCGAGGGCTTCAGTGTCTATATCTATCGTACTGTTTCTATTTCAAGATACCTGAGGAAGCCTGAGAACCCTGATAGGCCTCGTTTTCGGCACGGACTTTCTTACCGAATCCAAAAGTATAAGTGGCAGAAATCTGGAAGAAACCGTTAGAAGATCCGATATAAATATACCGCTCAGAATCATAGAACTGACTGTTCATAACGCCTTTAGAGGCATAAGTATTGTAGTTTAAGAAATTTCGGGTGAAGAATCTGAGATTCCAGTTTTTGTTGCTCCAACCTACCTGGAAGTTATAAGAATGGCGGGTCGTCATCCATGTCCCGACCATGCAGCCATCAGGATAGCCGTTGGGAGTATTATAACCAGCGCCGAAATAGACGTTACCAAGATAATAGTAGGCGGACAAGGAAGTAATAAACTGAGACTTGGTCCAATGGTATGGCTCGCCGTTATGGGTTTGCATCATATAACACGCGAGACCAATCCGCAGCTTCTTAGCGAAAAATCTGGCAGATCCTTGCAAACCATACTGCCATTGGGCGTATCTTCCCATCGGCTGTTTTATGGTACGGAGAATACCGGCAGGTGTCGCCTCGTAATCGTAAACATAGCGGTTTCCGACGATCCACGTATAACCGAATGCCGAGAGATTGTATTTATTGTTTGGGATCAATGTATAATTCCCTTCTATTTCAAAAGAGTTATAAGGGACGAGGGCCGGATTACCGGTATAACTCATCAAAGGATATGCCTGAATAACGGCAGCACTTCGGTAGCTTGAAGCCGGTATAGATTTTCTATAAAAGAAATCAAAGGAGACTGAATTTTTCTTGTCCAGCGCATATTGAACGGCGAGTTGAATCCAAGGTGCCGAAGTATTTTCTTTTGTAGTACCATATTTAGATTGATCCCAAAAGAGGCCGGCACCAATTTTTCCGGATACTTTATCGTTTGAATAACTATAATTGAGACCAGGTCCAATACGATAGGTTCGTGCCATGTCTGCCACATCAGATGTTCCGGAATAACGAGTCCTGTTCTTGAGAAAATTCCATTGGAACATCGCTTTCAAGGTTCCGAATTTTCCGAAAGCATGGACAAATGAAACATCACCATTCGCCTGGTGAGAATCATCAATGGCTCCATTTGTGAACGCACCCAGTCCTAATTCATCGTAAACCGATTTCTGATTAGTATGGGAATAAGCATAATAAGGATTAATAGTCAAGGAGTTTCCATGAGGAAGAGCGAAGTACCAATATCCAGTGTAGCTGAAAGAGTTCACTCGGCGCGTAGATTCATTTGAATAATCTGACGAGACATAATTAGCCGGAGTATAGGTTACTTTGCCTTCGGTTCGATCAAGTGGCGTATGATCGAAATTGACACTGACCATATTGCTCATTACTACCTTATCAGTCTGGTAAAGGGCTTTGAATGAAGACCAATAAATATCATTGCGCTTCTTGGCTTTATCGACCACAGACGTGCGTTCAAATTCTTTTATTGAGCCGTCTTCCTGCGGAAGTCTGAACGTTTCGGTCGTATTTTCATAACTTTTCTTGTTATTCATATAAAAAACTCCACCGGCGAAGTCGTATGTCAGCTTCTTATATTGAGTTTTGGCGTAGGCATTTAATTGTCGCGACATCACGAAGTTGTCATAGTATAATCCTTTTACGTAACCGCCGTAGACATATTTCTGCATCACGAAATTAATGACGTGAGCATTGCCTTGAAATCGTGGGTCGGCAGGATAATCATAATACTCTACATACTTGACATCATCGGGTCTAAGCCCCATGAGTTCATTGGATGTAGCCGGAACGAAATCTATATAAAAATCAACCGGTTGTCCTGAGGCTGTTTTGGACGGAGATGAAAGGCTCAACTGAGGAATAACCATTTGGCTGATAAGGTCCTCGGCCGTCTGAGAGGCATTTTTCTGCTGCTGAGTCGGGCGGTAGACGCTTCTATCGGATAGTAAAGTGGCGGTAGCTGCTTCAACCTCAACGGTATGGAGTTGATATGGCCGTTGCGTCATATACACAGTTCCTATATCAAAAGTTTCACTGTTTTTATAAGCCGGAGTGTAACCCATGCATGTCAATTTGACAATTACATTCTGTCTGTCACACGGAATTGAAAAGTAACCGTTTTGATCGGTCGTGCCATAGGTTATCACTACTGAGTCTTTGGGAGTCAGAATCATTACAGTGGCCGCCGAAACCGGTTCATCATCTGTTCCTAATGCTCGCCCTGTATAACGGAATTTTCCATGTTGCAAAGCTTCCACATAGAAGCGGTCTGCTTTCCGGATGACTCTGACCGGATTGAGTCCGACTATCAGACGTAACGCTTCGAGTGCATCATCGGTATTGATTTTTGCGGATGTTCTGTAAGCATCAAGTTCTTTATATATAAACGATAGGTTGAGGTCGGGATGATCGGTGCCTATAGTCACGATAGCCTCTGAAATAGGAACATTATTGAAAGAATAGGAGTATTTGGAGGCCTTGGCTGAAATGATAGTCATTACAGCCAATATGATGGTGAGGATTGATTTCATTTTTAGTCGATGATTAAGGTATTACCGTTCAGTCTGATGTTGATCTGTTCGAAAGTATTAAGTTGTGAAACGATCTCATCAATCGGAAGTGAGGGATCAAGCTTATAGTAAAGATGCAGTTTGGCTGTTTCATCGTTTTTGAATTTCACTTCGACATGGTAAATCCCAGCTATCCGGTCCATTATTGTTTCAAGAGAAATGTCTTCAAACAAAACAGGAGTCAGATCTTCCTCGGGTTGAGACTCAACAATTCTTATTGTATCGTTTGACAGTGAACCATCGGTAGTTTTGATTGATGCCACTGTTTCAATGTTGGATTCGCGGTCAGCGGTAGCATTAATGACGTTTATTGTCACTGCAATACCGGCTACTACAGCCAACGACGAGCCAATGATAATCGCTATTGATGCAGCACGGCTACCAAACCGGAAGAAGTTCCGTCGAGGAGTTAATTTGCGAACGACTGAATATCTCTTCCATTCTTTTTCTACATCAATATCATTATTTGTTTTAATGGCAGAGTCGGTCTGGCAGAGAAGTATATATATTTCTCGGACCTCAGGATCAGTCAGTATTTCCGATAATTCATCGGATGAATATTTTTCGGGATGCTCGACTATATCAAGCACAAGAGCATACTTATCCATTACCTTTGATTTTTTTACGAATGATTGACAGTGCATTGCTTAAATGACGATAAACGGCAGCCTCGCTGATACCCATTTTCTCAGAGATAGCCGAAAATGGAAGTCCGTCGGAAAAACGTAGCTCCAAGACACGTTGAGCTTGTGGCGAAACATCGCTCAATATAAGACTGTTGATGCGGGCGATTGTTTCTTCATCGGGCCAGTCTTCAGTGTCATATTCGTCGTTTTCGATAAAATATCTTGCAACCAGGCGCTGATGGATTGCACAATCGCGAATATAGTTGAGACATCGGTTCCGGACAGATTTCAGAAGATATCCGCCGGCAATCCTTATGTCGGGAGTACCATAAAGCAACCGGTCAAAGACATCATGGACGATGTCGCGCGCGAGATCATCGTCGTGCAGAAGCGCCACGGCCAACCGGTGCATCTGGGCATAATGAGCTTTGAAAAGCTGTTCTATGTCGTTTTTGTTCGTCATACATTATGTAGACACACTTCTATCACATAACTCAACATCGAAACCGAAAAATTTTCGAAAAAAATCACTAAAAATGCCCATAGGCTGACTCTCAAATATTTATAAAATATCCCATAATATGCCCGGTGCATCAGTTTACAGGGTATATTATGGGAAATTAATCGTTGGAGCAAATGATCTAATCGATATCAGCCAAGATCTTTTCCGCTTCCGCGACATCATCGGGATTAACAAGGAGGCTGATCGTATCGAATGATGCTGTAGGCATTGCCCAGACGCTACTCATTATTGCATTATTCAGTATCGCTTTTATTCCGTAAGCTTCAAGTTTTGTTTTAGCGACATTTGCCGCAAAACTATTGTCAAAAGTTCTAATGATTACAGGCTCATTCATGGTTTGAGTTATCTAAGGGTAAATGGACACATTCGACACCGGCGCGATTCAATAGCTCCAACCCATCTGTGAGACGGTAAAGTTCGTCGAAAACCACTCGCCTTATTCCAGACTGAATGATGAGTTTAGAACATTCAAGACAAGGCGACGCTGTGACGTAGAGAGTCGCACCATCGGATGAGTTATTTGATCTGGCAACTTTTGTTAAAGCATTAGCTTCGGCATGAAGGACATAGGGCTTTGTCATCCCGTCTACATCTTCGCAGACATTTTCAAAACCTGAAGGAGTCCCATTGAAACCGTCAGAAATAATCATTTTGTCCTTAACAATTATCGCACCCACCTGACGCCGTTTACAATAAGAATTCTCAGCCCATATTTTTGCCATCCGGAGATAGCGGCGGTCAAGTTGCTCCTTCTTTTCGTTATCGCTTCCCATCGTGTTCAATTAAATTTATTAGGTTATCAGCCTCTTCCAAGCTTTCGGGTTTGCCTATGTCGAGCCAAAGGTAATCTTCTTTCTGTACATATCCTCTAATATCCATGATGCGGCTGTTCTCGACATAGAAAGGAATCACAGAAAATACGTCCCCAACAGATTCCTTATATTTTTCGAGATACTGAAATATCTTAGTATCAAAGATATGAATACCGGCATAAGCGCGCTGAAGCATGGTCTTATGATCAGGAACAAACGATGCCGGTTTAACAGCGCCGTTCCGCACATCACACCAGCCTTCAAGTCGCAATGTTTCGTCGTTAAAATACAGATACCGGGAAGTCCGGCGCTCACCGACTAACAAGGTTACATCTGATCCGGAGGCTTGATGAACTTCGATTAGCTTTGGCAGGTCAATATTTGTCAGGATATCAGCATTATGGATGAGAACTGAATCAGCATCTTCAAGCCATTTACGTGCCGCAAGAATTCCGCCTCCTGTATCAAGTAATGTTTCTTTTTCCCAGCTGATATAGATTTTTGCGTCGCCGACATTGATAGAGGATACATGTTCAATGATTTCATTGGCGAAATGATGGACGTTTATCACGATCTCATTGATTCCTATCCCGATCATTTTATCAATAACTCTTTCAACCATCGGTTTGCCTCCTACCCTTGCCATTGCCTTGGGGTGATGGAGCGTAAATGGTTTCAGGCGAGTGCCGAGACCGGCTGCAAATATCATTCCTTTAACAGCCATACCGGTTACTTGACAGAGAAAGTCTGTTCGATATTCTGTTCGCGGTGAATCAGTTCAACTTTAATATTGAACTTCTTCGAAAGATGCTCGGCCATGTGCTGTGCTGAATACACCGATCGATGCTGACCGCCCGTACATCCGAAAGCTACCATCAGCGATGTAAATCCACGTTCAATATACCGAGCCACCGAAGCATCAACGAGCGCATAACAGTGGTCGAGGAAAACGGTAATTTCTCCGTCATCTTCGAGGAATTTTATCACTTGCTCATCAAGGCCTGTAAACGGTTTGTATCGGTCATATTTACCGGGATTATTAATAGCGCGACAGTCAAACACAAAGCCGCCACCATTGCCCGTTGAGTCGTTAGGAATTCCTTTCTTGTAGGCGAAGCTCATAACCTGCACAGTAAGTGATTTCTTCGTCTGATCGTTGAATTGCTTCATATCGACGAGCTTTTCAAGCACGTCTGTCAAATAGGGATATTCGGGGAAGTCCTTTTTGAGCAGTTCACGAAGGTTTGCGATTGCGTATGGTACGCTTTGCATAAAGTGGGGCTTCTTCTCAAAGTAGCCTCTGAAGCCATACGCTCCCAGAACCTGAAGGGTTCTGAACAAGACAAAATGACGAAGCTGTTCACGGAAATATTCTTCGTCGACGGGTTTATATTTTCGGAGAGCATCGATATATACGCCAATGAGTTCCTCTCTCAGACTTTGGGGGAATCCCGCTTTAGCTTGCCAAAGGAATGATGCGACATCATAATAGAACGGACCCTTCCGACCACCCTGAAAGTCAATGAACCAAGGAGTATCGTCTTTCAGCATCACATTTCTCGACTGGAAGTCGCGATACATGAAGGTACTTGACTGAGAGCGCATCAGGACCTCGGCGAGCGCCTGAAAATCGTCCTCCAACCGGCTTTCGTCAAAATCGAGCCCGGTTGCCTTCAGAAAACAGTATTTGAAGTAATTGAGATCCCACATTATAGATCTGACATCAAACTGGCTTGCCGGGAAACACTTGTTGAAATCAAGTCCGACGGCCCCGTTAAACTGTATGTCAGGTAAAAGTCTGATCGTTTTTGTCAGCAACTCTTTTTCCTCGCTTGAGAAAGATTTTGTCACGCGTCCTTTTTCAATCGATTTGAAAAGGATCTCATCTCCCAAGTCAGTCTGAAGATAGGCTATTTTATCGTCCGAACAAGCAAGTACAGTTGGAACGGGCAGACCTTTTTCACCAAAGTGTTCAGCCAGATAAATGAAAGCTTCGTTTTCAGGAATACACGTTCCGATAACACCGATGACCGTCGGATTCCCATGCAAGCGGAAATACCTGCGATTTGAACCCGATGCCGGGAGTTCGTCTATTTCTGTCGGTTTGTTCCCAAAAGTCTTGGTATAAAGGGCTTTGAGCTGTTCTTTCATTTTAATAGGTGTATTAGTTAGCCATTTCTGACATAAACTTAATTCGCATGAGTCTGAGTTCTTCTTCGCTGAATTCTTCATCGAATTCGTGATAGGCGGCAACCAGATCGTCTGTCTCGGCAGATCTGAAATAGTCGAAAATATCTTGCTGAGAATCAGGATCGATAAGATCCCTCAGATAATAGTCTATGTTCAGTTTTGTTCCGGAATTAACGATTGATTCGAGTTCATCGAGTAATCCGAGATAATCCATTTTGTTCGCCCTGGCGAATTCGTCAAGAGAAATCTTTCTATCGATGGCCTGAATAAGCAAAATCTTTATTTTTGAATTGTTCGCCACTGTTTTCACTCTCAGATCTCGCGGGCGTTCAATTTCGTTTTCTTTTACGTGACGGTCAATAAGTTCGATAAACTCACGTCCATATCTGGCCGCTTTACCTGCCCCGACTCCGGGAATATTCTTCAATTCGTCGATAGAGACCGGGTATACAGTAGCCATTGCTTCGAGCGACTGTTCCTGAAAAATGACGTAAGGAGGAAGATTGTGGCGACGAGCGACCTTTTGCCGGAGATCAAGGAGCATTTTCATCAAAACCGGGTCGAGCGCAGATGTTCCGCCGGCGGGTCCGTCAATATAATCATCCTCGGAATCATAATCGTGGTCTTCAACAATCATGAACGAATGAGGATGGAGGATAAAATCGCGCCCCGAAGCTGTAATACTCAGAGGTCCGAAATTTTCTATTTCTTTCGTTATATATCCAGCCATAGCGGCCTGACGGATGGTCGCGTTCAAAAGACGGGTTTCCACTCCTTCCTGACAACCGAACAATTCGAGTTTATCGTGCTGATAATCTTTAATATCAGCAGAGTGACGGCCTCTGAGTACATCAATAATATGTTCAATCTTGAAAGATTTGCCCAATTGGGTCATGATTTCAAGAATATCGAGGAGAATGTCTTTGACTTCCGTCTTTTTACTGGGATGCAGACAGTTGTCGCAGTTGTCACATTTATCTTCGGTGTATTCTTCACCAAAATAGTGAAGTAATAATTTTCGCCGGCACACAGACGATTCGGCATAAGACGTTGTCTCAAGGAGAAGCTGTTTCCCTATTTCTTGCTCAACAACAGGTTTAGCCTGCATGAATTTTTCCATCTTCCTCAAATCGCGCGAGGAGTAGAAGGCGATGCATCGACCTTCGCCTCCGTCACGACCGGCACGACCTGTCTCCTGATAATAACCCTCGAGAGACTTAGGTATATCATAATGGATAACAAACCTGACATCAGGTTTATCGATTCCCATTCCAAATGCAATCGTGGCGACAATAATATCGACATGTTCCATAAGGAATGCATCCTGATTGGCTGAACGGGTCGCGGGATCCATACCGGCGTGATAAGGAAGAACGCGGATTTCATTTAACTTAAGAAGTTCAGCGAGTTCCTCAACCTTCTTGCGGCTAAGACAATAAACGATTCCGGATTTTCCGGGATTACACTTGATATACTTGATAATTTCCTTATCAATGTTGGCAGTCTTCGGGCGTACCTCGTAATAGAGATTAGCACGATTGAATGAAGCTTTAAAGACAGCGGCATCCGTCATTCCAAGATTTTTTTGAATGTCATGCTGGACTTTGGGTGTCGCGGTGGCAGTAAGGGCGATGACCGGTCTGGAACCGATTTCGTTTATGATGGGACGCAGACGACGGTACTCAGGTCTGAAATCATGTCCCCATTCCGAGATGCAGTGAGCTTCATCAATGGCGAAGAATGAGATCTGGACTGTTTTAAGAAACTCAATATTTTCTGATTTCGTCAGTGACTCAGGAGCGACGTACAATAATCTTGTTTTGCCCGATCTTATGTCATTTTTGACTTTTTCAATAGCTTGTTTTGTCAGGGACGAATTCAAAAAATGGGCAATATTGTCAGTCAAGCTGAAATTTCTCATTGCATCAACCTGATTTTTCATCAAGGCAATAAGCGGTGACACGACAATAGCCGTTCCGTCGATCATCAATGCCGGCAACTGATAACACAAAGATTTTCCACCACCGGTCGGCATGAGCACAAAGGTGTCACGACCGGAAAGCAGACTCAAGATTATGTCTTCCTGATTACCCTTGAATCTGTCGAAGCCGAAATTTTGTTTCAGGGCGTCATAGAGTTCTTTGCGGGTCACCATGGCTACATTGATTAGGAATAATTGATAGTTTCATCAGAGGAGGCAAGTATATAAATAATCAGTCGTTTTTGGCAATCATTTCAAGATTAGTGCGTGCAAGTTTCTCTTCAGCATATTCGCGCGTAATCTTAAGTTCTTTAATTTTCTTCGACGGAGTTTCAAACATGGCGTCAATCATGATGGATTCGACGATAGAACGCAGACCACGTGCACCGAGCTTATATTCTACAGCCTTATCGACAATATAGTCAAGGACGTCCTCGGTGAAGGTAAGCTTCACACCGTCCATTTCGAATAGTTTTTCGTATTGTCTCGTGATGGCATTCTTTGGTTCGGTAAGGACTTTACGAAGAGCTTCGCGGTCAAGCGGCTCGAGATGGGCGAGCACCGGAAGACGGCCTATGATTTCAGGAATAAGTCCGAACGATTTTAGATCCTGAGGAGCGACATATTTGAGATATTCCTCTTTGTCGAGCTTACGTCGGGAGCCGTCAGTGGAATAGCCGACCACATGGCTGTTCATTCGGTGTGCAATACGTGATTCTATGCCGTCAAAAGCACCTCCGCAAATGAAAAGGATATTCTTGGTGTTGACAGGAATCATTTTCTGTTCGGGATGCTTACGTCCACCTTGAGGCGGGACATTGACAATCGAGCCTTCGAGAAGTTTCAGGAGACCCTGTTGTACTCCTTCGCCGCTTACGTCGCGAGTAATAGAGGGATTGTCGCCTTTACGGGCAATTTTGTCAATTTCATCGATAAAGACAATTCCGCGTTCGGCTTTTTCGACATCATAGTCAGCTGCCTGGAGAAGTCGGGTAAGCAGACTTTCAATATCTTCACCAACGTATCCTGCCTGAGTCAGGACAGTAGCGTCTACGATCGTAAAAGGAACATCAAGTAACTTGGCTATCGTCCGGGCGAGAAGGGTTTTTCCGGTTCCGGTCGGGCCGACCATAACAATATTGCTCTTCTCGATTTCGACATCATCGTTTTTCTGTTGGCTCAGACGTTTATAGTGATTGTAAACGGCCACGGCCATCATCTTTTTTGCATCGTCCTGTCCAATGATGTATTGGTCGAGGAATTCTTTAATCTCTTTTGGCCTCGGTACTTTTTTCAGATCAATCGTACCAAGCTCAGGTTCGTTACCATTCATCATTCGACGAATGGAATTCAAATTGTCATGGATGTTTTCTATACATTCCACACATATCAACGAATTTCCGTCAGCAGCCGGAATCAGAGCTTCGCTCATCGAATCGGGGCGCCCACAGAAGGAACAGCACTGCTCTATTTTTTTCTTAGACATTTCTATTTGTCAGTGAGAGAGTATTGATTATGATAACTAAAAAACAACCTTTGCAATAAACCAGGCTGTAATTTCAAAAAATCAGAAAACCGCGGAAGACACCTTGGTCTTACAAGGTCTCCTTCGCGGTTTTCAATAGGTTATTTCTTTTCGCGTAATAACACTTTATCAATCATGCCATACTCCATAGCTTCGTGAGCAGTCATCCAGTAGTCACGATCGCTGTCGGCTTCAACCTTTTCAATCGGCTGACCCGAATGAGTGGCAATAATGTCATAAAGTTCATGTTTGAGCTTAAGGATTTCGCGGGCGGTGATTTCAATGTCAGACGCCTGGCCCTGAGCGCCACCCATAGGCTGGTGAATCATTACACGAGAATGTTTGAGCGCAAATCGTTTGCCTTTTTCACCTGCGACAAGGAGTACGGCAGCCATCGATGCGGCCATTCCTGTACAAATCGTCGATACATCAGATGAAATGTATTGCATAGTATCGTAGATACCGAGACCGGCATAAACTGATCCACCGGGCGAATTGATATAGATTGAAACATCCTTCCCGGGGTCTGCTGAATCCAGGAACAATAACTGAGCCTGAATTACATTTGCGCTATAATCATTTACATCTGTACCCAGGAAGATGATTCGGTCCATCATAAGACGCGAAAAAACGTCCATCTGGGCCACGTTGAGTTGACGTTCCTCAATAATAGTAGGTGATATATAGCTTGAAGTTATAGCGGCAGCCTGATTGTTTTTGGCCATATACTGATCAAAAGCGAGCCCGTTCAAACCACGGTGCTTAACCGCATAGTCTCTAAATTCTTTTTTGATATCCATTGTTTTCCAATTTACTTTTTTGTCAGACACGAAAATGGGAGTGTGTCCCTAAATTATTATGTCTGATAGATTTTGATTACGAAGTTACAATTTTTTTTGATGATTTCCAAATATAGGATGGTGTTTTTTGCTAGGTTTCCAGTCGGATGAAGCCTTATTTTCCTTCATTCTGCAAAAAATATGCCAAAAATAATCATTCTTACCCCTGCTATTGTTCATGCTGAATAAACAAAATGGCCTGATCGGACGTTAAAAGGCATAAACGTTTCCTAACTATCAGAAGATCTATCACAAAAATGAAAAGTACATTGCTCGCCACTCTGGAGAACCGTCTATATAATTCATCACAAACTATTGCGGCTACCGATATTAATGGTGTTCCGAAAACTTACAGCAGGCTTGGTCAAAGGATTGCCAGAATTCAAAATCTTTTCCCAATTGATGAACCGGGCGTTGTTGGTGTTCTGCTTGATCACGATGTGAACATGATCGAGGCTATGATAGCAGTTGTCATGGCCGGAGCGACTGTGGTTACAGCTGATCCGGAATCTGACAAAAATGAAGTCAAGGCGATGTTCCTACAAAGAGGAATCGAATTTGTCATTACAACTCCGCGATATGCAAGTTCCGTTTCAGGATTTCTTCAGGTTCATATTTCAGAAACCGCTATATCGCGTGCAAATGAAACTCCTATTACAGAGCATGCCGGCGAAAATGCAACAGCTATCAACCTTAGTGGTCGGAAACTGACACATTCAGAAGTGCTATCAATATCAGAGAAATTTGTGAGATCGGCCTGTATACGAGAAAACGATACGGTACTCCAGACAGGAATGCCCGGTTCACTGAGCTTTATAAGAGAAATTATCGGGGTGTTCTTGTCCGGTGGCACATTGGTCGTGCTGCCCAAAGCCGCCCGTGGTAACGCTCGAAAACTTCTTGAATTTGCCGAAGCCGAGGGAGTTACGGTCATCCCTACCCCCAGATGGCTTATGGACGAAATATCCGCCCGGCGACTGAGTATTCCGTCATCAATCAGATTATATATCGATTCCTCAGAAAATGCTTGCTCCTCGTCATTCGACGAGATGCGCTCGTCAACAGTATCCTAATACCTTAACGAAAGATCGAGGAATACGAACATTGTACAATTTTGCGGCTTCGGCGAACAAAGGGGCAATCTCTTCATCGCGGAAGCCTGCAATTCCACATCCTATACGTGTAACATAAAAGGTGTTTTGATCACACTCGCGGGCGTATTCAATAAACTTGTCAACATAGGGCTTAATGTCTTTCACACCGCCATGCATTGTCGGGATGGCATAGCACTGACCTGTCGGACCATCGCCAACTCCCCACTCTGCACCAAAGGACTGATAGGCGAGTTTAGCTGCTCCACCACAATGCTGTCCTTGAAGGTTTGAGCCAAAAACGAAAACATCATCGATATCGAGACCTGTGATATCCTCGGGCGTATATTTTGTTGTCATACTTAATATGGATTAGAAAACTAAAGTCGGCTCGCGAATGAACCGACTTTAGTCTAAATTATGTAATTTGATACTTAGAACGCTTTAACAATGCCCATGAAGTCTTCGCATTTGAGCGAAGCACCACCAATGAGACCTCCGTCGACATCGGGTTTGGCGAACAGTTCTTTTGCATTCGAAGGTTTGCAGCTACCACCGTAGAGAATCGATGTGTTATCGGCTACTTCCTTACCATATTTGTCGGCAATGACGCCACGAATGTAAGCGTGGATTTCTTCGGCCTGATCTGCAGTCGCGGTTTTGCCGGTTCCGATAGCCCATACGGGTTCATAAGCAAGGATGATTTTACCGAAATCTTCAGCAGAAAGGTTGAAGAGGCCATCTTCTATCTGAGCTTTGACAACATCAAAGTGTTTTCCGGCTTCGCGTTCTTCAAGAACTTCACCGATACAGAAAATCGGGGTCAGACCGTTTTCAAGAGCGAGTGCTACTTTTTCGCGCAGGGTTTCTGCAGTTTCGCCATAGTACTGGCGACGTTCACTGTGACCGAGAATTACGTACTGGGCGCCGGTCGAAGCTACCATCGGAGCTGAAACCTCACCGGTATAAGCACCCGATTTGTGATCGGCACAATTTTCAGCACCTAAACCAAGTTTCTTGGGATTGGTGATGATGGCGTTGATTGAAGCCAGATGGGTAAAGGGTACGCAGATAATAACTTCGCAATTGGGTTCAAAACCTTTAAGTGCGTTATCAACTTCTTCGGCGAGTTTGATACCTTCGGGCAGCGTGGTGTTCATTTTCCAGTTGCCTGCAACAATGTTTTTTCTCATTAGTTTGCTTCTTTGGGGTTGAATTTATTGCTACAAAGTTACGCGTTTCTGTTTAAATATGGAAATTTTTCGTTAATTATTTTCGCCGTACCATCAATGGTGGGATTTATATTGAGGAAGCAGAGGTACAGGGAATTTGGAAAAGAGTGTATTAACTGCTTCAGCAATGCTGCTCAAATTTCTGAATTGTCCGGTCCCGGGATTGATAATAGTTGCAACCGAGGCGCTATACAGGGCAAGTTTTTCCTTGACATTAATGAAGTCCATAGTCAATACACCTTCTTTATAAATACCTGTGATTACCTGGGCATTATTATAGTAGGACGGTGGGAAATAGTTCCAACGTGGATACATGTAGTAGGGATAGAAGTTGCTGTAGGGTGCCATCAACGGAGGATTGACATAGCCAGGGGGAAGAAGCGGTTCAGTCTGAATTTCACGTTTGGTGGTAAGACCGATGTTGATAAGTAAAGGTGAGGTTGGATCTTCAGTGAATCCGCGATCTACCATCTGTTCTCGAATTGCGGCTGCTATATTATAATATGTGACCATCTGCATTCCCGGAGGAAGTTTCTTATCCTGATCGGGGGTGACAATGCGGAATGTCTTGTAAGCCGCGAGGTCAGCGTTGTTGTATGTTTCGCTGTTCACCAATGTGTAAGGACTACACGATGACAAGAGTGAAACAACGAACGCCATGACTGCTAAAAGTGTAAATTGCTTCTTCATTGTTTTAAGTTTAGTTTAATGTTATATATCTGTAAAAAGTTTTTGCAGAGAAAATCAAGATGGATTTGTATAGAAAACAAAATCCTGACCGGGAATGTTTCGCATGTGTGAGTCGTTTTAATCGATACATTAACGTTAAATAACATATCTGGTCAATATTGTCTCAATATTTATATATAGATTTGCGACTGAGAAAAGGACAACGGATATTAAATTATGGATTTTACCGATATTTTTTCCCGACTGTCAGACGAATTCCGCTCCGTTCGAGAAGCTGAGAAAGAATTTATTCGTCAGCTTGATTCCGATCCAGAATTGGCATCGGAATTTGATCAGTGGTGTAATGATAATGGTTATCGTCGCCGGAGCGAAGCGTTGCATGAGATAGCCGATCAATTACTCGAAGAGCGCAGATCGGTATGGGATTCCTTAAAAGACTACGATAATGAAGAATAACTCAGATTTGAGAATGCCCGCTGAATGGGAGCGTACCGGAGCTGTGATGATTGCGTGGCCCCATTCCGCCACGGATTGGGCAGAGATGCTCCCTGAAGTGTCAGAATGTTATGTTAAACTTCTTGAAGCCATCTGTCGGCATTCTTCGGCCGTGAT
>CAYVXC010000002.1:10172-15843 GCA_964454925.1 uncultured Bacteroides sp. | reverse complement strand
GGATCAATTGAGAGCGACGGAAACGGAACGATACTCACTACTTCCAGATGTCTGTTGTCTCCGAATCGAAACGGTGATCTCAATAAGGAAGAAATAGAAATAAAATTAAAAAATTATCTTGGCGCCGACACGATTCTGTGGGTAAATCACGGTTATCTTGCCGGTGATGATACGGATAGCCATATCGATACACTTGTTCGGTTTGCGCCCCATGATACTCTTCTTTATGTTGGTACCGATGATGAAACAGACGAACATTATGAAGAACTGTCAGCTATGAAAGAGGATCTGAGGAACTTCAAGACAAAAGATGGCAGTCCGTATCACCTGATAGAGATGCCTCTACCCGACCCTATATATGATGAATCAGGGGAAAGATTGCCGGCGACGTATGCTAATTTTTTGATTCTCAATAATGCTGTTCTTATGCCGGTATATGGTCAGAAAGACAAAGACGAACTGGCAGCTCAGATTTTGAAAATTGCATTTCCAAATCATATTATTGAAACAGTCGACTGTCGTGCGCTGATCCGTCAACACGGTTCACTACATTGCGCTACGATGCAGTTGCCTTATGAAGTATTAAGTTTATGCGAAACACCACAGATAAATTAAAGGTAGGCGTTATTCAGCAGCATAATACTGAAAATATATCCGACAACCGTAAACGGTTGGCTGAGAAAATCAGATTGCTCGCCAAGGATGGTGCCGAAATGATTGTATTACAGGAACTTCATGATTCTGTCTATTTTTGTCAGACAGAAAATGTTGATCTGTTTGATTTAGCGATCGGAATACCATCGGAAGTAACGGATTCTTACGGTAAGCTGGCAAAGGAATGTGGCGTTGTACTCGTTATATCCCTTTTCGAAAAAAGAGCCCCGGGTTTATATCATAATACGGCCGTAGTATTCGATAAAGACGGTTCGATGGCGGGTATGTACAGAAAAATGCATATTCCGGATGATCCCGCATATTATGAGAAATTTTATTTTACGCCGGGAGACATAGGATTTGAGCCTATAAACACTTCCTTGGGTAAAATTGGCGTTCTCGTATGTTGGGATCAGTGGTATCCCGAAGCTGCACGCCTGATGGCATTGAAAGGAGCATCAATCTTGATTTATCCTACGGCAATAGGTTGGGAAAGCTCAGATACCGAAGAAGAGAAGATGCGTCAGAGAGAAGCTTGGATAACAGTCCAAAGAGGTCATGCAGTAGCAAACGGACTTCCTGTTGTTACTGTCAATCGTGTAGGCCATGAAACAGATCCATCCGGAATGACCAACGGTATTCAATTCTGGGGCACCAGTTTTGTGGCAGGCCCGCAAGGAGAGTTTCTTTTTAAAGCATCAGACGTAGAAGAGGTACAAGCGATCGTCGAAATAGATATGAAGCGTTCGGAACAGGTTCGGCGATGGTGGCCTTTTTTACGCGACCGAAGAATAGAAAATTATTCAGGACTCACTTCGCGCTTTCTCGATTAGAAGCAATTTTTACGAGGACTCTCAAAAGAATAAATGTGACGATAATACTGCAAGAGATGTCCCAGATATTTCCGACCCCGATAGAGTTGATATCCGTCGGGGTTTGATATGTCTCAGCAAGGCGTGTCCCGATAATATATAAAGAATTGTTGAACGCGTGAACAATCACCGGAACCCATAAAGAGCCGGTCAAGTAAAGAAGGTAGCCGAAATAAAGACCCAGGATAAACCGAGGGAAGAATCCATAAAATTGGAAGTGAATAAAACTGAAAATAAAAGCTGAAATAAAGATAGCAGCAACCGGTTTAATTCCGTTTTTTGAAGTCAGTAGGCGTTGCAAGGCTCCTCTAAAAAACAGTTCTTCACTAAATCCGGCCAATACTCCCACAATCAGAACAGAGACTATTAATGACCCGACTGAGCTTCCGCTTAAAAGAAATTTGACAGAATTCTGAGCGGCCGTTTCGGCTGCGCGCATTGCCTCTTCTACTTTTTCAAGTCCTGAAGGTAAAGAAATGCCCTCGTTCCATGCGATCAGTGCATTCAAGGCCGGCATTGCCGTAACCAGTACGAGACATGAAATAATACTTATAAACAGACGGGGCTTTTCTACAAGACATAGAAATTCAGCCGGTCGGCGCGTGATAAGCACGGCGGTAACCAACGCCGGCATAATAAACAAGAAAATATCTTGTAAAACAGCCAGTATTCTAATCGCCGATACCGAGGAGCCACCTGTTTTCAAAGTGATAAACCAACTGACTCCACCGGTAAGAAGGTATCCGATGCAGGTAATACATAGAAATAGAAGTATCCTTTTTCCAAAAGGAACTGTATAATTAAGGTTGTTTGCTTTTATCATTGTTTGTGTCTAAATAAAAATTGCAAGTCAGTTTTTTATATTCTTCACTCCACCTGTCATTGGTTGCCGTTCTTACTGCTATGTTGCTTTTTTCAATAGGGCCATCGGTCTTTCTGAATTGCCATAGTGTACGTATGTGTTCACCGCCTTCATGGTCAAAGACGCGGCATAAGCGACGAACTTTAAGACGATTTATTTCCGCACAAAATATTATTTCTGTTTCTGAACATGAAAGATCTGAAATCATGGCGAGAGAACCATCAGTATTTAAATGGCGTGAGGCATAACTAATCAGAGTCAGATAGTTCAAGTCGCCGGCATGACGGGCTCTTGCACGCGATTCCGACGGCGATTTTATTTGTGAAGAAAAGAAAGGCGGATTGCTAATAATCAAATCCCAATAGCCCGCAACCGATGAAAAACCTGAGCGGACAAGCTCAATTCTTTTATTCCAAATAGATTTAGAAATATTTTCTGCAGCATCGATACATGCCCCACTGTCTATCTCAACGGCGGTCACAGTTGTTTCAACGGGTTCAGTCCTTTGAGCGATCATCAAAGACAAAATTGCAGAACCGGCTCCGACATCAAGAACAGATCTTACACCGGATACGTCGGCCCACGAGCCTAAGAGGACGGCGTCAGTGCCGACTTTCATTGCCGAATTTGAATCTAAAATATGAAATTGTCTGAACTGAAAACCCATGGTTCCGGTTGGTGGTTTAATTGATGCAAAGTTAGTGATTTTTCATGAAAAATCGCTAACTTTGTAAGGCAGTCCTATAGGTACGGCTGCTACAGAAATTCAGTTCGCGTTTTTATGAAGCTTATACATACATCTGATTGGCACCTGGGCCATACCCTGTACTCATATAATCGTGAGGATGAATTTCGTGATTTTATATGTCAGCTCGCACATATAGTACGCAACGAGCACCCCGATGCAATCTTAATTTCCGGGGATATTTTTGATTCGGCTCTCCCTACCCTGTCTGCTCGTCGATTATGGACCGATGCTCTTTTGGAATTGAAAGTGGCATGTCCCGAGATGACAGTTGTAGCTACAGCAGGAAACCATGATTCAGGATCAAGTCTGGATGTGTCTGCGCCGCTTCTTAAAGAAGATTTCCACATCGTGGGCAAGCGCCATGATTTTATTCGTATCGAGGATAGTGATGGACAAGGTGCGCTTATATGTGCAGTCCCTTTTATTACTGAGAACGGTTTCCGCTCACGTTTGCCGGAAAGTCTTGCAACCGCAGACAACCCCAGAAAGGAATTTTATGAATGGATATTGTCGGAAGCAAAGAACAAGACTAAACCTGGTGATGCAATTGTTTTAATGGCACATGAGGCCGTTTCAAACTCAGTTTTTCTTGGACAAGAAAAGTATAATTTCAATTTTGCCGGCCTTGATAATTTTGGCAAAGACTACAACTACCTTGCGTTAGGACATATCCACTGCCCGCAGATAGTATGGGAATCAGATATTAGAATTGCGGCGTATTCCGGTTCACCATTGCCCATGAGTTTTGATGAAGATTACCCTCATTCAGTTTCAATTATAGAATTTAATAGACATGGCGACAAGCCTACGATAAGAAGGGAAGTTATTACCCCGTTGCGAAAATTGGTGACGATGCCTGTGGATAGTGCTATAAGTGAATCTGAGGCGCTTGATTATGTGAGAACACTTCTTGATGGCGGTGTAAAAGGATATCTGAGGTTAAACGTCGCGTCCTCTCGTCCACTTCCATCACTTCATGCCCGGTTGCAAAATATGCTTGGTGGAACTGACCTCCGTTTTTGTCTTATAAAGTATAACTTTGAAAACGGAACTATCTCCCAGGCGCAAAAAAATGTTCCTCAGCTCTCTATTCAAGATCTAAGAACGGTTGACCCGTTGACACTCGCTCTTGATTATTACCGACGTAAGACGGGAGTTGAAATGGACGAAGAGATGAGACGTTGTCTGTTGGATATTATAAGTGATCGAGATTAATATGGTATTTAGGAAGTTGATCATAAGGAATATCGCAACTATTGCTGACGCGGAAATCAATTTTGATGATAAACCGTTGGCAAACTCGCCTTTATTTCTCATTTACGGGCCGACCGGAGCCGGTAAGACCATGATTCTTGATGCTATTTGTCTTGCTCTATATGATGCCGCTCCTCGTCTTGATATTTTAAATCAAAAAAAACGCCAGTTTGAAGATTCTTTGATAAACAAAGGCGTCAGAAATGTCAACGATGTAAGTAATCTGATTCGGCACGGTACGTCTGAAGCATACGTAAAGCTTACATTTGACGGGAACGATAGCCGTCCGTATATCGCTACCTGGTCTGCACGCTTCGGGACCAGAGGCAGTGCAAAGGGGAAACTGCTTGACATAGATCGTTCGCTGGCAGTAGAAAATACCGATTTAATTTGGGAAAAGAAGTCGGATATCGACAGAATTATTTTATCGCCACAGGTAGTCGGTATGAATTACAATAACTTTTTACGTACGACTCTTTTACCCCAGGGTGCATTCAACCGTTTTTTGTCGGCCGGCCGTTCAGAAAAAGCTGAAATTCTTGAAAAACTTGCTGGGTTAGATCGTTTTACTGATCTTGGTGAAAAAATTACTTTAAAGTATAAAGAGGTAAGTAAAGAGAAAAATCAACTTGAAAGCGAGGTCAATAATCTTGCACTTCTGACTGAGACAGAAATAAAAGTTCTGAACGACAACCTTAACAAGATAATTCAGAATACTAAGGACCTTGAGAAGATACTCTCACATAATCAGACATTAGGCGCGTGGCTCGATAAAAGAGATGTTGTGCTAAAGTCTCTCGAAGCCGCTCAGGATGCATACGACGAATCATTAAAGAAAATAACAGACACTCAGTATGTAGAAACAGGCAGAATCCTCAAGATTCGAAGAAATCTCGCGCCTCTTCGTGCTGTCAATATGGAGATTGCCAAGTATCAGCTAACACTGGCAGAATATCAAAATGAACTCATAAACATCAGAAGTGAGCGATCGGAGTTGAAATCGCTTGAAAATAAACTGTCAGAACGTTGTAAAAAACTATCCGATAAGTTAATTCTCTCAAGATTAAAAATCTCGACTTTCAATACTTATTCAAAGATAATATCTGAAAAGAAAGCGATCTATAATATCATTGACTCGTATGACAATATATCGAATAGAGTTGTTGGACTGGCGAATCGAATCGCTGATTTAAATAAAGAAAAGAAGTCTCAGCAGTTAAAGTTGTCGAGTCTGTTGACGAAGCTTGAGCACGCAAGGGAAACAGAGAATGCCATAATCAA
>CAYVXC010000002.1:6047-10072 GCA_964454925.1 uncultured Bacteroides sp. | reverse complement strand
GAAGCTAAGCATCAACAACTCCGAAATGATATTGCAGTTATAGAGAAAACTCTAATCAAGAAAAATGCAGAAACCAAAGCTGCTGAACAGGTATATTCTGATTGTAAAATTTATATAGACTCGCTGAAAAATAAAATAACGGCACAATCTGAGAATCAAAAAGAACAGCAAAATGAATTAGCGACTCTACGTGATCAGATGTCCCATTATTTCCCGGCTTGGAACGGCGGGAACACTGCAAGTATAAAAGAAAAAATAAAAGAAATTGAGTCTAAGATCAGGAATCTGGAAATTGAATATAGTCATAGTTCTTCAACCTTCAGTTCATTGACCGATGCAATAAAGACAATAAAGAAAGGATTATATCTTACACGTGATATCTCATTCTCAGATACTATTGGAATAGAATGTGATTACGATTTAGATGATTTACCGGGTATTATCGACGAAATGGTGAAACGGAGCAATATCGTTTCCGGCCGCATACTTGCAACAGAAACTCAGCTTAGTTCATCCTTTTCCACTCGGGAAAACTTTATAAAATCTCTCGATAATGAACTTCTTGAATTTATTCAGGATCCGACACTTGGTTTTACCGACGAGGAGGCATCTGAATTGACAGAGGTACATGATAAAACTGCAACCTTACATAGGGAAAATTCAGCGATTTTGGAAAAAATCAGCAAGGAAGTGAATGCAATTGAAAAAAACAGACCTGAAGAGATGGATGATCCGGAGTTTTCCCGTTCTAAACTTAACGACGAAGAAAGTTCTTTAAAATCATTGATCGCCCAAAACAACCAGTCGGTCGGTGCGATTAACGAAACTTTGAGACAGAATGATCTTAAATTACAGGAATTTAATACTCTAACAAAAAATTATGAAAAGGTCTGCCATAAATATGATATGATGAATGTTCTAAATTCATATTTTGGCGAGGCTCATTTTCGAGATGTAATATGTGAGTACATTCTCGCTCACCTACTCGAAAATGCTAATTATTATCTCACACGCTTTTCCAGCCGTTATACAATGTTTACACAGCCGGGTAATCTTGAAGTAATGATCCATGATTCAGAGTCGGGAGAAGACCGGGTATTCTCAACTCTATCGGGTGGAGAAACATTCATGGCTTCACTTGCTCTTGCACTTGGATTGGCTTCGTTGCAAAACGTCCAAGATACGCCCGATATATTCTTTATTGACGAAGGATTCGGGAGTCTCAGTGCAAACTGTCTGGAATCAGTAATGAGTACACTTGATAATCTTAAAAACATAGAATCGCGCCGGGTTGGTATTGTAAGTCACATAGAAACTTTGCGCGACAGAATCCCGGTCCGTCTTGCGCTCCATCGAAATGGACCAATTTCAACAATACAAACAGAATCAGACAATTGAATTTGAATATGGCCCCGTTATTACAGATAGAAAATATTACTAAAAGTTATGGTGATCGCTTGTTGTTTGCTGACGTTACCTTTGGCGTGAACGAAGGCGATAAAATAGGGCTGATTGCACGTAACGGAATGGGTAAATCAACCTTGCTGAAAATAATTGCCGGGAAAGAAGACCGCGACAGCGGGAGTGTCACATTCCGTGCTGATGTGAAAGTCGCTATCCTTGAACAATCACCTTATTTCGATCCTGACTCGACACCCCGGAAACTGGTGGAAAGTTTTTCTACCGATGGCGAAACACGTGATCTATTGGGTAGACTCATCACTCAATTGGGGGCCGGTGAATGTATGGACGAAAACTTCGCAACGCTCTCCGGAGGTCAGCGAAAACGCATTGCACTTGCAATGGCAATTGCACAACAACCCGATCTTCTGATTCTTGACGAGCCTACGAACCATCTTGATATTAAAACTATCGAATGGCTGGAAGGGTTTCTATCGCGTTCACGCCTGGCTTTACTTATGGTTACACACGACAGATATTTCCTTGACAGGGTCTGTAACCGAATAATCGAAATCGATCGTGAACAGATTTATTCATACCCGGGTAACTATAATAAGTATCTTGAACAAAGGGCACATAGGATTGAGGTAATGTCAGCTGAACTTGCCAAAGTTAAGAATACTTTGCGCCGCGAGCAAGATTGGATGAGCCGCCAACCGCAAGCACGTGCCGGCAAAGCCAGATACAGGATCAATCAATATTATGACCTGAAAGAGAAATCGCGTGTTGATCTAAGCGAAAAAAATGTAGAACTAAAAGGTACATCGACCTATATCGGTAATAAAATATTCAGTGCTGAAAATGTATCAAAGTCATTTGGTGAGAAATGCGTGTTAAGGAACTTCAGTTATATCTTCGCTCGACATGAGAAAGTTGGAATTGTAGGAGAAAATGGTGTTGGAAAGTCAACATTCGTAAAAATGCTTCAGGGACTTGTAAAACCCGACAGCGGTCATTTCGATATAGGAGAGACTGTAAGTTTCGGCTATTACAGTCAAGAACGCGCGGTGTTCCCTCCCGATAAAAAAGTTGTTGATGCAGTCAGTGATATAGCTGAGGATATTGATTTGGGCGGACAGAGACTCTCCCCTATGCAGTATCTCAATCATTTCCTTTTTTCTGCTAAAGATCAGCAGAAATACATCTCAACTCTGTCAGGCGGGGAATTGTCGCGCCTGTATCTTGCAACCGTTCTCATGCGACGGCCCAATTTCCTTATTCTTGACGAACCGACAAACGATCTCGACATCGTGACACTGGGCATCCTCGAAGAATTTCTTTCAGATTACAAAGGTTGCGCGATTATCATCAGTCATGACCGCTATTTTCTTGACAATATTGTGGATCATATCTTTGTCATGGAAGGCGATGGAAATGTCAGGGACTTTCCGGGAGGTTACACAGAATATCGTGAAAAAGTCAGAGAAGAAGCCAAGACACAGCCGGTCTCCAACGGTCAATCCAATCAAACAAAAACAGATAAGCCTAAGACTGACCGCCCTGCTCGGCTTTCATTTAAGGAGAAGAAGGAGTTTGAGAGTCTTTCAGACGAAATAGAAGCTCTGAATTCCGAAAAAGAGGATTTGGAATCGCTCTTCAACAGTGGTGCTGATGTGCCCGATATTGCAGATAAAGCAGCCCGATATCAAGAAATTAAAGAAATTCTTGATGAGAAGGAAATGCGGTGGCTTGAATTGTCAGAGAAAGCATAAGATTTATACAGCAGAACGTTCGTATCGGTAACTGTCACGTTTAATATTTTCTGCAATCAACGAGTAGATTAGATAATCAAATTCAGGAAGACTTTCAGCTGAATTCTCACCAAGGATCAGATCGGCTATTAAAGCTGTTGTGACACTTGCCCGCTTGTTTTCGGGCAATTCTCTGAGTGTTTTCAAAACTTGTTGAGAGAAAAGGATGTTGGGTGTAGTTGTCATTGCAGTATTTTTCAATTGTTTGACTTAGTAGGTGTGGTTAGAAATATACTGCAAAATTAGTCAGAGCATGAGAATAAAACATTCTCAGTGATATTAAATTTTGTCAATCATTGCCTCGTAAACTGATACCAACGCCTTCAGAACACTTTCAGGATAATATGGAGTAAGGCTCTTTTTCCCATTCTCACCCATACGCTTTATTTCATCTCGATTCTTTTCAAGCGAAATGATCGCGTCCCGAATTCCATTAATGTCACCGGGTTGTACAATAATTCCGTTAACTCCGTCGGTAACGAGATCGGGTATTCCCCCTACCCCGGTAGTAATGACAGGCCTTGATGATTCAAAAGCTTCGAGAATTGCGATCGGAAGCCCTTCTACGTAAGAAGGAAGAATCATCACGTCGCTTTCATTAATGACCTTCTGACATTCGTCAAAATTAAGAGGCCCACGGTAATCAACGATATTCTCTAATCCGAGATTAATAATTTTTTGTTCTACAAGTTCTCTTTGATCACCGTCGCCCCCTATAATGAGACGAATATTGCCGTTTTGTTTATTGACTAAACTAACGGCGTCAAGTAGTTCGGATACACCTTTTTTTTCTGTCAAACGACCTAAATAATA
>CAYVXC010000002.1:1757-5947 GCA_964454925.1 uncultured Bacteroides sp. | reverse complement strand
CAATCGAAGGTAACCTGCAATTTTACCCTTTCTGCTATTAGTCGCTAAATAGTTGAATGGCTTGAAATTTTGGGAATAGGTTGCCAGAACAGAGGCAATTCCTCCGATACATTTCTTATCGGGACCGATGAACAAAACCTTTTCGAGTATCGGATGACTGATTCTTTCTCTCATAGTGGAATTCTTTATTTTACAAAGTTACGAATTTTTCTAATAAAAATTACACAGTTTATGTTACCACAAGACTGATTCGGGATTAATTTGCTTTGAAAAAAATCGTCATCTTCAACAATTTAGATAATCTGTTTGTTAATTAAAGTAGAAAGAAAGTCATATTACTTTTATTACATAATTTTTAGTTTTAATAAAACATTACGAAAATGAACACAGAAACTATCGGGTACAATGCAGGAACAGTCTGGTGTGCCCTTAACGATGCCACAGTGCTTGGTCTGAAACAGCTCAAAAAAGTCACTAAACTTAAAGACAAAGAAGTGTTCGCTGCTATCGGTTGGCTTGCCCGCGAAGGTAAAGTCAATATTGATGTTGACCCCAATGATGAAAAAGAATATGTGATTACTCTTGTCCAGGACAAGTAAGTAATGATTCATCTCTCATAAAACACCGCCGGTCTGCAATAATCTTTACAGACCGGCGGTGTTTTAACTTAGGCTTATCGTTTGAGAGGACAATCTTCGGAGTCACAAGTTGAACATCCTCGCTGTGAGGATTTCTTTTCAGGACAATCAGAACGTCTATATCTCTTAATTATATAGATGATACACAACACCAGAATTAAAGAGACAATGATATATTCAATTGCTGTCTTCACTTTCTCCTGATTTTCATATATTTCATCACTCCGGCCGGTGTTAACTCGCTCAGCTGATCAAATGGGATTCGGAATTGGCAACCCTCCCTAAAGCGATTACAACCGATTGCCGTATTTCCTTTTAAGAGCCGGCCCTCGCCGCATACAGGACACGCAATTTCTGAAAATTCTTTCGGAGCTTTTACGGTCTTAGAGGTTCGTTTTGTTTTTTTCGGCTTTTCGGATTCGGACTTATTCGCTTTTGTATTATTAGCGGCCGGTCGTTCTGTTTCAGTAAGAATTTTTCTGCTCGAGTTATCTGAAAGGACGGTCATAACAATATTTGAGACCATTTCCTTTAACTCGCTAATGAATTCACCGGCAGAGAACGTACCACGTTCGATACGTCTCAGCTTATTTTCCCACAATCCGGTTAGCTTGGCACTTTTAAGCATATCTTCCCGAATTATGTCCACTAAATCGATTCCGGCTTGGGTCGGATGGATATTTTTTCGTTCACGCTTTATATATCTACGCTTGAACAAAGTCTCGATAATAGCTGATCGCGTTGAAGGGCGGCCGATACCATTCTCCTTCATTGCTTCGCGTAGTTCTTCGTCATCGACTGTCTTTCCTGCGCTTTCCATGGCTCTCAAGAGAGTTCCCTCGGTGTATGGTTTGGGAGGCTGCGTAGTCTTTTTTATCAGGCTCGGTTCCTGGGGGCCGCTTTCACCCACAGCAAATGCCGGCAGGACAGCATTATCTTTGCTTTCGTCATCAATTTCTCGAGCTTCTTTATCGCGCTCGTTAGCATAGATACTCCTCCAACCGGGTTCTGTTATTACTTTTCCGGAGGCCTTGAATCCATAATCACCTATCTTTGCTAATACAGTTGTCGTATTAAACTTACAGTCAGGATAGAATGCGGCTATGAAACGTCGTGCAATCAAATGATATAATTGGCGTTCCGGGCCCACCAACAGTGACGGGCTTTCACCTGTAGGAATTATGGCGTGGTGATCAGTGACTTTACTGTCATCAAAGACCTTCTTGCTCTTAGGGATTTTTTTTGAGAGAATCGGAGAAGTCAAATTAGAGTACGGGGTCATCTTCCCGAGTATCTCGGGGATTTTTGCGTAGATGTCATTTGTAAGATATGTCGTGTCTACACGAGGATATGTGGTGACTTTTTTCTCATAAAGACTTTGGATCTGTTTTAGAGTTTCGTCAGCAGTCCAACCCCATAGTTTATTGCATTCAACCTGTAGTGAAGTAAGATCGAATAGTCTTGGAGGGGCTTCTTTGCCACCTTTCTCCTGTACATCTTCGACAGTCAGATGCTTTCCGGATATTTCCCGGAGAGCAGTTTGAGCATCTTCGATTTTCTTAAATTTTCCGGCCGTGGAGTTAAATGTTACCCCGCGGTATTCTGATTTCAGTTCCCAGTAGTCTTCAGGCTTGAAATCCGTTATCTGGCGGTGCCTTTCGACGATGAGAGCCAAGGTAGGAGTTTGAACTCTACCGATTGAGAGGACGTGGCCGGGACCTCCTCCATATTTTAATGTATAGAGCCGGGTCGCGTTCATCCCGAGAAGCCAGTCACCGATAGCTCGGGAAAGACCGGCCTCATATAGAGAATTGTAGTCTTTTTCAGGTTTAAGATCCTTGAACCCTTGGCGTATCGAATCATCGGTAAGCGAAGAAATCCACAGGCGACGCACGGGACATTTAATTTCAGCTTTTTGCATTACCCAACGTTGGATAAGTTCACCTTCCTGTCCGGCGTCGCCACAGTTAATGACTTCGTCAGCTTGACTAATGAGATGTTTAATGACATCAAACTGATGGGCAATACCTTTGTCGTCGATGAGTTTAATACCAAACCGCGTCGGAATCATCGGAAGTTGCCCGAGAGTCCAGCGTTTCCATAATTCAGTATAATCATGTGGCTCTTTCAGACAGCACAGGTGACCGAAAGTCCATGTGACACAGATATTATCGCCTTCAAAATAACCGTCACGCCTTTTATCCGCGCCAAGAATGACCGCAATGTCCCTTGCAACACTCGGTTTCTCAGTTATACAAACTTTCAAGGTTTTATATCTTTTGTTTTACTCAAAGTCCGAGACGTTTTGCCTCGTTCCAGATCTCGTCCATCTCGCTTAGAGTCATGTCCTTAAGTGATAGGCCTCGCTCACGAGCACATTTTTCAATATAATTAAAACGGGAAATGAATTTCTGATTTGTCCGTTCGAGGGCGTTTTCAGGATTTACACCGTAGAGACGGGCCGCATTGATAACGGCGAACAAAACATCGCCAAATTCAGCTTCGGCACGTTCGGAATCTCCATTCTCGAGTTCTTTCTCTACTTCTCCGATTTCTTCCTTGACTTTCTCCCAAACCTGTTCAGGCTTTTCCCAGTCGAAGCCGACGTTAGCTGCTTTTTCCTGGACACGGAATGCCTTCACGAGAGCCGGCAAAGCTTGCGGCACACCACCAAGGACACTCTTATTTCCGTCTTTCTCCTTCAATTTTATTTGTTCCCAGTTCATTTCGACTTCGTGGGAATCTTTTACCGAGACTTCACCGAAAACGTGAGGATGTCTAAATATAAGCTTTTTATTTAGCGAATCACATACGTCTACAATATCATAGAGATCTTTTTCTTCACCTATTTTAGCGTAAAAAAGTATATGAAGCAATACGTCTCCAAGCTCTTTCCTGATCTCTTCAGGTTGATCGGACAATAAGGCCTGAGCAAGTTCATACACTTCCTCAATTGTATTTGGTCTGAGGCTCTCATTAGTCTGTTTGGCATCCCAGGGACATTTAACCCGAAGCTCATCTAATGTGTCAATCACTCGGCCAAGAGCCTCAATTTTTTCCTGACGTGTATGTTTAGTCATTGTTTTTTTGATTTTCAAAATTTTTAATTCCGTTTTCCAGCCATTCTACAAAAGCATCGACATTTTCGTCGTAAGCACGAGGCTCGGCAAGCAATTCGCCCCGCCCGTTCAGAATGACATAATATGGTTGGGAATTGATATTGAATTTGTGGCGCTGAAGGTAACTCCATTTATCTCCGACGGTTTCGATTTTCACTTCCTTACCATTTTCTGTAACTGCATAAGGCTGAGCGAGATCGGCTTTTTCATCAACCATCAGTTTGATAAATACGTAGTCATCGGTTAAAATTTGTTTTACTTTTTCCGTGTCAAAAACAGCACCTTCCATCTTACGGCAATTGACACAAGCATATCCTGAGAAATCGAGCATGACGGGCATATTGTTGGCGCGAGCATATCTTAAACCTTCTTCGTAATCGGTAAATTCATGGATTTCTCCTCCATAAAGATTGAAATCCTGAGTGCTCAACGG
>CAYVXC010000002.1:0-1657 GCA_964454925.1 uncultured Bacteroides sp. | reverse complement strand
GGCAGTGCCAGACCCAATGCGAATCCACCCATACCTAAAGCCGGACCGGTTATCGAACCATTACCGGCTGCCTCCACAAGAAGTGTACCTATGATAGGACCGGTACATGAGAAAGATACGAGCACAAGAGTAAAAGCCATGAAGAAAATACTAAGGTAGCCTGTAGTACTTTCCGCCTTCGAGTCAATAGCGTTTGACCACTTTGAGGGCAGCTTTATATCAAACGCACCGAAAAATGAAATAGCGAAAACGACCAATAATGCAAAGAATATCAAATTAAAAACAGCACTGGTCGCTATATCATTTAACTTACCTGCTCCAAATATCAGTGTAATAGCAAGTCCTAATATGAGATAAATCGCAACGATCGAAAAACCGTAAACCAACGCGTCACTGATGGCCTTGGTTCTTGACTTCGTTTTCTTAAGGAAGAAACTGAGTGTCATAGGAATCATGGGCCAGACACAAGGTGTGAGCAAAGCGAGGAGACCTCCGAGAAAGCCCATTAATAATAGTGACCACCATTGGTTTCCATTAATATTAGCATCACTTAGAGCGACTGTTTCTACGGGAGCATAGATGTCGAAATCGCTACCCTCCTCTACTGATTGAGTCTTAGAGACAGACGTTGATTCTACTGATGCTCCTGATTGTATAGGTGTTGTTTGACCATTAACGATCTGTGAGTTCAAAGGTAAAGCAAAAGACTCCTTTGCCGGCGGAAGGCACGAATTCCCGCTACATGCCATATATCGTATTGTTCCTGACAAACTTCCGGCAGCCGCAGGATCCAAAATAGTGAAAGTCTGTGTAAATGTCACACTTCCTTCCCAATATTCCAATTCCAGGTCAAAGGCTCGGTCAATCGTTTTTATTGGTTGAGAAGATACCGTCATAGGTCCGGCAGGTTCAACTCCGATAGTATTATCAAAGGTGATAGATGTAGCTACCGGACCATCAGGTAGTTGATCCATGCCATAGATATGATAACCCTTTTCAATGGTCGCTGTAAAAGTCGCGGTAGCTTGAGTGCCGTTAACTTCAACTGTGTTAGTCCATGTTACCGGGTTAACTATATCGCAGATACCAGTGACGATACCGGCAATAAAGAAGATAGGAAGCAGGAATATTTTTTTCATAATTTAAGGGTTTCCAATATATCATTTGGACTGAACAAAAGGTTTAACTCCGGATACAAAACTTTGGGTCGTTGGAGGCATACAGTTTGAGTCATCACATACCATATATTTTATCGAACCTTTTATTAGCGCATCTTTTACGTTCCCGGTAAGCTTGAAATGGCGGACAAAAGAAACATTGCCATTCCACATTCCAATTTTCATACCGAATGCAGGATCGACCTTTTCTGTTGCAGGAGACGAAGGCTTGAATTCATCAGTGAATTTAACACCTTTGGAATCCGCGAAATTGAAAGTTGTCGGAACCGGTCCGTTCTGGACTTTTTTTAAGTCATAAATATGCCATCCGCCTTGGACCCTGGCCGTTACTGTTACGACTCCCTGATCAGGCGACGTCATTTTAACCGAAAATCGCCATTTTACCGGAGAAGAATTCTCCTGAGCTGTACAAGCAAAGATTGCCGCAAATAATATCAGAAAGGAGCAGAATATCTTTTTCATTTGATAAGTTCATATAT
>CAYVXC010000001.1:53925-61751 GCA_964454925.1 uncultured Bacteroides sp. | reverse complement strand
ATTTGGTGCCAGGTTTTGACGGCGTCGGCGGTTTCGCCCGAAAGCATCTGACCGCGGGCAAGCAATCTCATGAGCCGGAGGTCAGAGGGCAGGCCGGCGAGCATCATGCCGGCATACTTGACCAGCTCGGGACCGTTTGAGCGGAAATCGTAGTAGGTGAGCAGATAGTTGTTGATTACGCGGCTATACCACGGATAGGTTTCACGAGATTTGAGAAGAAATTGTTCGTAGAGTTCACCGCGTCCGATGGAGAAGCTGGTCTGTTGGACCTCGGTCAGGACTGTGTCGATCGGAATAAGATTATTCATTGCTTGAGGAATCAGGCTGAGCGCACGGACTGTATCGCCGGCCATGATGTTCGAAACAATTGCGTGGGGATAAACAGCCCTGTCTCCCGGCCGCTGTTCAAGCATCAGGACATACATCGCGTTGGCGTTGCGCCACTCGGCGTTGCTGAAAAACAGGGCCGCTTTTCGTTCAAGCCTGTCAAACTCGGAATCGTCGGATGTCTGAGCTGAGAGACCACAGACAGAGAAAACGGCCAGAAGAGTGATAAGAATTTTCTTTTTCATGGGGAGTGAGGTTTGATCAGAAACGTGCTCGGAGCGCCATCGGAGAAAGACCGTGGCGCGTAATCACGACCGCATATCCGCGTCCGGAATTGATGACCAACGGACCCAGGCGGTCGTGGACCGAGGGCGGAAGCTGCTTCGGGTCGCGGTCGAGTCGCGGACCGGTCAGGCGGTCAAGGTCGGCGTTATCAAGAAAGAAATCCACGCGTTCGCTTCCGGGTGCTGTCAGGGTCGAATCAGCGGCAGCAACGATGACCATGTCGGGATTGTCTATCTGACCCCATGGTTCCGTCACAGCCCGTTTCGAGGCCAGTTTGACAACTGATTTCCAGTAGGCCACATCGTCAGACGTACCGGTGACGGTTACACGTCGGGGTGAGAAACGGCTCACGAGTCTGAATACAATACGGGCCAGACGGCGTTTTCGGCCGTCGCCGCCGAGGGCATTCAGAGCCCGGTAGGCATAGTAGCCTGTTCGTCGTGGTTCGTGGAGCGTGACGGTCAGCAAGTCGTATGCAAGCGGTGAATGAATTCCGAATCCGCGCCCGTGGCGCCACGTGCCAAACGATCGGATAGCGCGTTTAAGCGGGTTTTTCATCTTTTTTTCTTGATTCGAAACCGATGACAAGCAGGAACAGAGCGGCCGCGCAGAGAATATAGATGACGGTGACAGATCCGTAGGCTATGTTGGCCGTTACACCGAGCGACGCGGGATTGAAGGTCATTACGATGGTGTGTTTACCGGCGGGTACGCGGATCGCACGCAGAACATAGTTTACGCGTGCCAGAGGCACTTCCGAGCCGTCGACTGTCGCTGTCCAGCCCCATGGGAACCATACTTCGGAGAAGACGGCCACACCT
Organism: uncultured Bacteroides sp.; assembly: GCA_964454925.1. Classification (GTDB taxonomy): domain Bacteria; phylum Bacteroidota; class Bacteroidia; order Bacteroidales; family Muribaculaceae; genus CAG-873. Next base: position 60,318 of record CAYVXC010000001.1, on the reverse strand, counting down.
CCCTGACGGGTATCGACGGTATATGTCAGGCGGTTGGGGGTATATTCGTCGAGTTTGATGGTGTCACCGGCTGTCAGCCCGTTCATCTCGCCTTTGAGAGCATCAGCAAAACGTCGGTCGACAACGGCCGTACGGCTTGGGTCAAGGTCGAGAACAGCGGCCATTTCCTGATCGGCATTGTCGACCCATACAAGCGAATCGACCAACCATGCCGGTCCGAGGTTTTCGGGGTTATCGGTTAGTTCGGGACCGTTCTGACCGGGGAAGATGATGTAGCGGGTATTGAGCATCGACAGGAGGTTCAGTGCCGGCTGTCCGTTGGTGATGAAGGCGTTAGAGCGTTCGATCAGGTCGTTGTAGCGGTTGAGCTTGGCTGCGTGGTAGCCACCGACCATGTGGTGGTAGTATGAGCGTCGGGCACCGCCAAATTCGTTGTAGTCCATCACGCGATAGTAGTCCTTATCTTTCAGGATCTCGTTGTCAATCGCATCGGCTTCGAGCGGATCGACGGCAGAAAGAGTCGAGGTGAACGAATCGGAGTCGATATAGCGTTTATCGACGGCGAAGAGGTCGACAACGGTGATGACACCGACGGCGAGAACGGCCACGCCGCGGCGGATCCGTCCGAGGCAAGCCAGAACCAGTACGCCTCCGCCAAGCACGAGGATGGCCAGTGAGCGGGCGGCGTCGGCCGAGACGATGTCATAGCGGATGACCTGGATATTTTTTAGAGTGGCATCCATCTGGTCTGAAATGTCCTGATGATAGTATTGTTTAACCTGATCAATCATCGAGGTCAGTTGGGCGGTTTCGGTCTCAGACACTGCCGGGCCGAAGATGTCGGGTTTGAAATAGGCCAGCAGACAGATGAGGATGGGGAGGGTAAAACCGAATGTCAGACCGAGGCGGACGCTATTGTCTTTCAGCGGGGAATCCATCGTCACGAGGCGCTTCAAGGCAAGCATGGCCAGCAGAGGCATACACAGACAGGCAATTACCAACGCCGTTTCGGCTGCGCGGAATTTATTATAGAGCGGCACATTGTAAATCATGAAGTCGGTCAGTGCTTCGAAATGATTACCCATAGCGAGCATTGCCGAGAAACAGGTGGCGACGAGCAGAACCCATTTCAGAGTGCCGGGCACGATGAAGCATCCGAGAATGAAAAGCGCGAAAATCAACGCGCCGACATAGAACGGACCGTTCGTCAATCCCTTGCCGCCGAAGTACTGGGGCATCTGGGAAAGGACGGGAATGGTATGGTATTGGCCGGGAGCAACTTGAATCGTCGGCTGAGCATCGATGTAACGCTGATCGAGACCGCTCACCTGGTCGAGGCCGAGAAGATGGTTCTGACCACCTTCGGGACGGATTGTCGCACCACCCTTGATGTTAGGAATCAACAGCGAGAAAGATTCTTCGGGGAGATTGCTCCAACCGCCGATTTCGCTCTTTGGAAGACCGCCGGTAGGCTTTTCAGCCGGAGCATCACTGTTTTCCGATGTCAGCGGAGTCAATTCGCTGGCGGCGCGCTTGGTCTCTTTCGAGTATTCGTAAGTGTTATAAAGGCTCGGGAGATTTGCGCCGATGGCCAGTGCCCCTGCTACAAGTACGAGTCCGGTCGAGGCCAACCATGAGCGAATCCGGCCCTTGATTCCGTCGGCGACCAGAAAGGCAACCACCAGAAAAGCCATCAGGAAGGCGAAATAATATGAAATCTGGGGGTGATTGGCGTTAAGTTCGAGCATGGCGAACAACGCAAGAATCGCTGTTCCCGCGAGTTTTCGCCCTCGATAGATCATTATGAGACCGCCGATTGTCGGGGGTACGTAGGTGAGAGCGAAAAATTTCCAGATGTGGCCTGCGCCGATAATGATGATGAAGTAGCTCGACAGACCCCACGCGAGGGCGCCGATCAGTCCATACCACCAACGTTGTTTGAGACACGCCATCATGATCAGGAAGCCGAACATCATCATGAACAGAAGGTTCGAGGGAGCCGGCAGCCCCAGACCATATAGTGAGCCGAGCCATGTGAACAGCGAGTTCGACGGGTAGGACGGCGAGATCTGGAAAGTCGGCATTCCCGAGAACAGAGAGTTTGTCCAAAGAGCTTTTTCGCCGGTCTCGGCTTCCCACACCTGGCCTTCGTGACCGTTTGCGGCGCCCTGTACCTGGTCATACTGCTGGAGCGTATGGCCTTCGAAATTGTCGGGCATGAAGAACGCGACCGACACAACGGCCAGAATCGCCATCGAAAGGAAGAATCCCCAGACGCGCGAGTCGCTGAATGACGATTTGATTCGTCCGGGACATGATTTGAAAGAACTGACAATATGGTCTTTTGATAATGATGAGGTTTTCATCGGCAGGTGGAATAGTTAGGTTTGTTACAGACTTCAAAATTAGTGTTTTTTGTCGAAACCTGCAAAATTAACCGCTCAACCCAGGCAAAAACCATCCGCCATCCCCAAATCTATTTGAGTCGATTGGAGGAGATATGGGGTATGGGTATTCACGCGAATAATACTTTCTTTCAAAGTTATTGAGATATTGGATTATTTAAATCACATACAAATTTACCCAAAAGATCGTACATCCTTCGACACACAGCCGGATCATAAAAAGCTTTTTCCCAACGGATCTTGCGACCTTGAAAATACATGCGTTTACCGTCAGTTGCGAATCCCCAGCCTAAACATTGAAAAGTCTCAGGATTTGCATCATATACAATACCGGCAGGACAATTCGCTAATGGTGGCATATATTGATATATCGGGGCATCCTTTAATTGTCTGTAGGGATAATAAACATGACTCTTGTCTTTTGCATAGCCGGTGCCGATAGCAATCATAAAAGTCTCGGCATCGGCCTCGTATATCAACGGATCACCTGTAGGGTTAGTATATTCAGCATTTGTCCAATAAACATTCTCACCATCGCGATAGTAGTGATCAATCCGATTATTAAGAACCGGTCGCCACTGCGTGTTAAATCTCACAGAATCGCCTTCAATGACATAATTATGGCGGATATAATCCTCTAAGTCCGGCATATAATATTTCTCAATATAAACACCTGGTCCTACATCTTCAAGCCACGCTCGATATTTTTTCAGACTTGTTATTTCCGAGCTAATATGATTTATTGCTAAAAGAGTACACAGCAATGTAATAGGGACTATCAACAGAATGCTTACGTAAAAGCAACCCGTTCTACACAGTCTATGTAGGTTTCTTAATTTCATGATTGTCAATGTCTCTTTTCTTTCAATAAATCGAGGCAGTATTTACTAATTCATCCCCAACCCCTGATTGTTAGTAATGGAAGGAGGAGCCGCCGACAAATTCGCGGAGTAGGGAGGTCGGAGGGACGGCCGATGCATCGATGCGCCGGAAATATCCGAGGAACTTTTTGAGACGGTAGGCGGTGGCATATCCGGGACAGTCGGGCTGCACGCGGTCGAGCACGGCGGTGGCGTAGTCCTTGATGACCGCAAGTTCGAACAGGAGAGACGAATTGAACATGGCGTCGGCGTTTTCCTGGTAGGGGAAGATCCACTTTTCTTCGCCGCGGCGGACTGACGGCCAGCGGGCAATGGTTGAGGCGGCGTCGATGCCGCGATATTTGAAGTCGCGGACAATACGTCGAAGGAGTCGGTTGTCGGTCGTCGGAATCCAGTTGTGGTCGTCGATGGCAAGGGTGGTAAGAGCCGAAACATAAACGCGGAACTTCTCTTTTTCGGCTATGTGAGCGGTCAGTTCGGGGTTCAGGCCGTGGATTCCTTCAATAAGGATGATGGAATTGCTGTCGAGTTTGACGCGGTTACCACGGTAACGCCGTTCGCCGGTTTCGAATGAGTAGCTCGGAAGCTCGACTTCTTCGCCGGCGATTATACGGTTAAGGTCGATGTTGAACTGTTCGATGTCGAGGGCATAAAGCGATTCATAGTCATAGTCACCGCTTTCGTCGCGGGGCGTATTGACACGGTTTACGAAGTAATCGTCGAGCGAAATCATGACCGGTTTGAGGAGGTGGGTCATGAGTTGGATGGAAAGACGTTTTGTGGTGGTTGTCTTGCCCGACGAAGACGGCCCGGCTATTAATACTACACGGGCTCCGCCCTCGTGGTGACGGCGCGCGATTTCGTCGCTGATCAGACCAAGCCGTTGATCGTGGAGGGTTTCGGCAACATTGATCAGATCGGCCGGACGTCCTTTCTCGACGCGTTCGTTTAGTTCTCCGACATTGCTGACACCGATGATTCGGTTGAATTCGACATGATCGGTAAACGCTTTGTACATTTTGTCCTGAACGACAGCATCGGGCGCGACAGACGGATTGGTCATGTCGAAAGCTCGGAGAAGGAATCCATCGCCGCGGTAGGGTGTCAGCTCATAGACATTGATGAATCCGGTCCGTGGGGCGAGGCAGCCGTAATAGCTGTCGGCCACGTCCCCGAGTGTATAATACGAGGCGTATGGATTGCCTGACGTCCGGAGAAGGAGTACTTTCGAGTCGAGACCCTGGCGGAGGAACAACTCGATTACCTCAGGGGTCGGACGTGTATGAAATTCAAAAGGTAAGTCGGCTTCGTGGAGACGGTCGAGTGCCTGTCGAAGGGAGGAGGCGGTCGATTCGTCAGCGGGGACCCCGGTGATGCTACAGAAATATCCATTCGAGACGGAGTGCTCGATGCGTAGACGGGCGCCGGGGTAGGTAGTCCGGACGGCGTGATAGAGCATCATGCAGAGAGAACGTGTATAGACCCGTTGGCCGGAATCAGATCGCCGGTTGAGGAATTCTACCGTTTTGGGTCCGTAGACCTGATAGTGGAGTCCTTCGGTTTTGTTGTTGACTCGCGCACAAATAGGCTCGAAGCCGAGGTCATCAGACAGTGCTTCGGCAATTTCGAAGAGTGTGATGCCGCCTTCGACCTCGACAGTCCTTCCGAGATTTAAAACTGATATTTCGATGGGCTTGATGCCGTTTTTGCTTTTGATCATAATCTTTAATTCAGATCAGTATTCCACTATTGATAACAGTTGAATATAGCGGGTTGCCTAAATCTTCCGTTAATAAAACCGGTTCAATGAGATTCGATATTCTCCGCTTGAGTTTCCACAACTTGGGTGTATCGCTAAAATAATTGTCACTTAATCGGTCAACGATAACGGCGATGTCTATATCGCTGTTATCATGATAATTGCCGTTAGAATACGAGCCATAAAGATATAAAGCTTTGATGGGCATCTGTTGTTCCAAAACCCGTTTATATTCTTTTGCCAATTTTATAGCTTGGTTTTTATCCATGTTCTTAGGTCGTCAGTTTTTTTGATCAGTTCGGAACAAATCTCGTTATTTAGACTTTTAAGCAATCTTTCTTTGTAGGTAGGATAACGCGCCTCTATATTTAAAGGTTCAAGAAAATCGATAAAATCAATTTGATCTTCAGTCATTTCGAGATCTATTCCGGAAATTTCTGCAAGTCGGGAAAGAGTATGGATTTTCAAGGGTGGTTCTTCAGATACTTTACTCCAGTAAGCCTTTAATACTTTTTCGATTACTTGATGACACATAAAACCGACGTACAGAAAACGTCTGGTTGTCAACATTGCCTGAGCTGTATCAAAGTCATAATCAGATAGCTCTATCCAGTATTTTATCTTATCAGTCATAGAATTAAGGTTGTTACCTGTTTGCAAAATTAGTAAAAATTATTTGAAAAGAGCTTTTTTCAGGCGGCGGAGACGTGCTTTGGACTTTTTTTGATCTTCGAGAACCCTAACGGCACGTTCGGCAAATTCTTCGGGTTCATAACCGGCGGCAAGTGCATAAAAGTGGGCCAACCGGTGTGTTTCTTCGGGCAATTCGTTGATGTTTCGGAAGTTGGATAGCCGTTGTTTCACGTGGAGCGGTCGGTTGTAGAACGACATTCGGTTCAGATCAACGAGACGGAAGGTGAATGTGCCGTCGCTGTCTCGTGTCCAGATGACGTTCCCGGGGGACAGATCGTGATGGAGCACGCCCCGTTCATGGAGTTTGACCATGAAGGCGGCATAGGCCTGGAGAAGAGTGTCACGCGCGGTCGGGGAGAGGCGTTCCCAATAGCGGAGATCGCCCTCGACGGGAACCTCCCGCGAAATATAATAGCTTTCGCGCAGTGTCAGCCCGTCTTTGCACTCGATCCATGCGACTGGCGCAGGAGTGTCGATTCCCAGTCCGAGCAATCGCGACGCGTGTTCGGCCGACCGGCGGGCTTTGCTTTTTCGAAGTGTCGTATAAATGAATTTATTAAGAAACGACGGATTCCTGAACGCTTTGATGTTCAGATCGCCGGTCGGATCGGGTAGGGTGTACAGGCGGTTTCGGTATCCGGTGTGTTCGATCGCT
>CAYVXC010000001.1:3926-53825 GCA_964454925.1 uncultured Bacteroides sp. | reverse complement strand
CTGAGGAGATTGCGGTCGGCGACGAGAATGGCTCCCGCCGCGGCGAGTTCTTTTTCAAGGTCATATTCCTCGCCGAGCCAGGTTATGTTGAGTCCGTTTGCACGGGCTCTCTTTACGAGTGGCATGACATAACGGGCTTGTCCCGTTCCGAGGACACGCAGTTCATATTCCGCAGACGGCAGTCGGTCGAGCATGACATCGATGGTATCGGCAAGAGTAGTGGTGTCATCAATCGGTCCGACCCTGACGATTATTTTTCGGTCGTTATCGATGCTTTCAATCGGAGCAGCGATTGTTGTCGGTTCGAGAATGGCGCTGTTTTCAGTTCCGAGCGACAGGAGGGTCGAATATCTGTTCCGGGAATTAATGTCGGGAAATACCCAGCAATCTATTCCCGACTGTATGGCCGGAGAAATTCTTTTCGGAAGAGGGTCTTTCGGGTTAACCAGATAGACGATTCTGAAATTGCCGTTGCGACTTTTTACGAGCTCCCTTGCTGAAATCGCCCCGACCGCATCTTTCAAGCGGTGACAGACCACAGCATCGGGAACGGTCTTTTTACATTCGGTGGCGATTCTCATCGAAGTGAGAAACGACATGGAAGAGGGCGTGACAAATCGAGTTACTATGCCGGCCTGTTCGAGAAGTCCGGTCACCGACTTTTTTTCTTCGTCGAGAGCTTCAGAAGGGAGAATTTCGTATATTAACATTGTTTTGTGTTTGTCACACCCCGAATCTCGGGAATGTGTTTCAAGAGTTAAAATAATCTAAATTTGCAGTCGCGATAATTCGAAAAAAGCCGAGCAGGTGTGCGGATTGAAACAGATACGCGATTCTCAGAGGCTCAAAAAACGGATATTTTTAAGATGCTCAGAGATATAGGCCGATTTTTGATGGTCAAAAAATTTTTCAATCCGGAAAACAGAATCCTCTTCTTAGTGTTTTCCGACCGCGAGTTCTACAAAATTAGGAAAAAATGCACTAACTTTGAAAAAACTTTCTTCCATATCATACATTTTGTTTTCCCGAGAATCATGATTACTTTTTTGACTGAAAATGTCGATATGCCTGCTGTCGATTTCGAGAAGATCGAGCGATGGGTTGAGATGGTAGCCGCGAGTCACGAAAAGAGTGTCGGCGATCTGACTTATATTTTCGTTGACGACCCGAAGATTCTTGAGGTAAACCGACAGTTCCTGAATCATGACTATTTCACGGACATAATAACGTTTGATTACAGTAAGCGTCGGCGAATCTCGGGCGATATGTTCATTTCGCTCGATACGGTGGCCACGAATGCCGAGCAGGTCGGTGCAACCTATGGACGCGAACTCCTCCGAGTCATTATTCATGGTGTCCTCCATCTGGTGGGTATAAATGACAAGGGCCCCGGAGAGCGGGAGATTATGGAGGCTAACGAAAACGAGGCACTCGAAATGTGGGACCGGATATCACTATGATATATAAACCGACACCGGATTCGTCTTTGAGGCGGATCCGGTGTCGGTTTAAAGGGTTTTGCGTAATTTAATCAGACGGGTCAGTCGACTGTGACTTCGCCAACCATCGAAACACCGAGGTATTTCTTAACCTGGTCAGTGGTCAGACCTTTACCGAAGAGGTACATGAGTTTCATGACACCTGCTTCGACGGTCATGTCGTAGCCTGAGATTACACCTGCCTGCGAAAGCATGTCGCCGGTGTAGTAACGTTTCTGTTCGTCACCGCCGTTCATGCACTGGGTGACATTCAGGATTACGAGACCACGTTTAACAGCGTCAGCAATCAGATCGAGGAACCATTTTTCGGTGGGAGCGTTACCGGCACCGAATGTGCGGAGTACAACGCCTTTGATTCCGGGAGTATTCAGCTGGGCTTTGACAACATCCTCGGTGATGCCGGGATAGAGGAAGAGTACCAGAATCGAGGGATCCATTGTCATCATCGGGTTCAGCGGTTCGTTGACCTGAGGACGGAACAAGAAGGGCTTGTTGTACGAGATGTGAAGGTCGATCGTACCGAGGTTCGGGTAGTTGAAGCTCTTGAAGGCGTGGAAGCCGGTTGAGGTAAACTTGGTCGAGCGGTTACCGCGGACGATATAGTCCTGGAACGAGATTACAACTTCCTGAATCATCGGGTCACCGTTTTCGTCTTTAGCTGCGGCAACTTCGAGAGCCGAGATGAGGTTTTCAGTACCGTCTTCACGAACGTCGCCGATAGGCAGCTGTGAACCGGTGATTACAACAGGTTTACGAAGATTCTGAAGCATGAAGCTCAGAGCGGTGGCTGTGTAAGCCATTGTGTCAGTGCCGTGGAGGATTACGAAACCGTCGTAGTCGTCATAGTTATCGGCGATAGCTTTTACAATCTGGTTGTAATATTCAGGATTCATGTTGCTTGAATCGATAGGCTGTGGGAACTGGTAGTTGCCGATTTCATAGCCTAATTTGCCGATTTTGGGCACATTGTCCATCAGATGATTGAAGTCAAAAGGCTGGAGACCTTCGGGAGTTTCGACCATGCCGATTGTACCACCGGTATAAATAATGAAGATACGAGGTTTCTGAGTTGTTTCCATGATAGTTTGGGTTTTTGGAGAGTTAGTAGTGTTTTTTTAATTTGTTAATATTAGATTTATTCGTAATAGTTTTTGCTCATGCCGAATACGAAGTGTCTGTTGCGGATGATAACGAAGCAGAATACGACCAGGGTAGCAATTCCAACGAATATGAAGGGGAAGAGGTCACTGGTGGTGTTGAAGATCTTTTCACCGAAGGTGATGATAACGGGAACCAGTGAGATGGCTACATAGTTAGCGACCTGGAGGTATGCGAGAGAAAGAGTAGATTTGCTGTCAGAGACAACTACTTCGGTTGCTTTGGTATAGAAGATAGGCTGTGCGATACCGTTACCAAGACCACAGAGAGCGGCTGCTACGATATAGAGGGCGATAGAGCCTTCGTGGATGATGAACATTCCGAAACCGATGACGATGAGACCTGCGGCGAGAATGAAGGTCCAGCGACGGAATACTTTCATGACGGGAGTAAGAGCAAGGCCGACGACGAACATTGCAGCGTAGAATGTAGAGGTCATTGCTGATGCTGATTCTGAGTCGATCCAGCTGAAGTTAGGCAGGTAGTAGCAGGGAATACAGGTTGCAAATACAAAGAAGAAGTAAGCGAGAAGCAACCAAACGGTACGTCCGAGATAGAAGCCGTCTTTAACTTTCTGACCTTTGGTAGAGAAACCGTCGGCATCAACTGCGGGAACGGAAGTAGTTGTGGCTGTAGTTGCGGTAGTAGATTTTTTATCGTCACTGGTGGTTTCCGATGCGGGTTCGCTTGCATAATCCGATTTAGGAATTTTGTTGAGGAAGGGGATCAGAATGAGTGACAGCAGCGGAATGAGGTATACGAAGAAGGCGCGGTGCCATGTTTCGTGAAGATTGCCTGCGACGAGGAAACCAACTGCGAATGTTGCGAGGACGAGGGCGATGTTACCGATAGCGGAGATGATACCCATCTGTTTCATGCGGTATTTACCCGAGAATACATCGGCGATAAGACCGGTTGAGAACGGGAGGATGAGACCACAGCCGGCGCCAAGCAGACAGCTAAGCCAGATAAGACTGTTGAGGGAGTTTGCAAAGATTGACCATACACCGGAAATCAAATAGAGAATTGTGCCGAGTGCGATTACAGTAACCTTGTGTTTGGTTTCGGATAGTTTACCCGATAGGAGCACAAACGGTATGATAACCAAATTGGGTAATACAGTCAAAAGTTGAATTTTGAGGTCGGTAGCATCGGTGAAAATCGAACGGAGACTGCCTTGAATAGGTGTCACTGCCAACCCGGGAAGATCGACCGCCAGAGACAGCGACCAGATCGCTATGACAACCATTGCGGAAATGGTGCCTTTACCGGTTTTTACTTGCATAGTGGTAAGAATTTAAATGTGTGTTTTATATTAGTTTATAGTTGAAATAAGTCGGGCAGTGACGCGGAATCAGTCTTTTACAACGACCTGATTTCCGGTGAATATTCCGATCCCGAGTTTGTTCATGACGGCTTTTACAGCGGCCTGACCTTTGACTGAGTTACCTGCTTCATCCAATGGAGGTGCAAATGCTGCAATACCCATTACGCCGGGATAGACGCCGAGGATACCGCCGCCAACACCGCTCTTTGCGGGAATTCCTGACGTGTACATCCAGTCACCTGTCTTCTGGTAGAATCCTACTGCCGCGATCATTGCGGTGATTTTTGCTGACAGTTCAGGATCGTAGACTTGGGTTTTGGTGACAGGGTTTTTGCCCTGGAAGGCAATTGTACCGGCCATAATTGCAAGCTGGCTTGCAGTGATACCCAGTGAGCACTGACGAGTGTAGAGGTCAAGACTCATGGCGGGATCATCATAAATTCGGTTATAATTTTTAAGTAACCAGGCGATTGCTCGGTTATTGAAGTTGGTATCTGATTCACTCTTATAGAGTTCGTCCAGAAGTTGTGGTGCCGAACCGGCCAGTTCGGTTATATTCTTGACGATTGCAGCCCATTTTGCATCAGAATCACCCTTGGGTTCGACCATCGAACATGCTGAAATCGCGCCTGCGTTAACAAGTGGTGTTGAAGGATGGTCATTTTCAAGAAGTATAGCAAAGATTGAATTGAAAGGAAGGCCGGTGGCATCGGCACCAATGTCTTCAAGGATAGTTTTAGGACCGTATTCACGCAAAGTAAGGATTGCGGTAGGCACTTTAGACACAGATTCGATACCGAATTTATATTCAGTATCGCCGACGCTGTATTGTGTGCCGTCCTCGAGAGTTACGCTAATGCCGAACAGATCGGGATTGATGTTTGCCAGATAGGGGATGTAGTGGGCGTTCACACCTCCGGTCATAGTTTTGACCTCGTTGTAAGCATCCTGTACTGCTTCTTGAATCTGAGCCTTTGAAAGGGTGATTGTTTTCATAAAAATGTGTTTTTAATGTATATAGATTGAAGTTTATATGTATCAAATTTTGTGATACCAGGTTGCCAATCAAAACGTAGTGTCAACATCATTACCGCCGGCTTGCGTATTCATGACTTTTCTATTCTATACGATTCAACCTTTATTTTGTTCAGATTAAATTAATTTTATTTGCTGATTTGACCATTATCATGACACTTTTTTGTTTTCCAGATTTAGTAGAATATTCCTTCATATTCTTGCAAAGCTCTATTAATTAATATGTTGTGTTTATTTAGAACCATTCGATTGCAAACACCGAAAACATTTCGTATATTTGTAGTTATTTTTGTCACGTAAACTAAAGTAAATTTATAATGACTTTTGAGTATGATGTAATTGTGGTCGGTGCAGGACACGCCGGTTGCGAGGCTGCTTCGGCTTCAGCGCGACTGGGCGCACGGACTGTACTTATCACGATGGATATGAACAAAATAGCTCAGATGAGTTGTAATCCGGCCGTTGGTGGTATTGCTAAAGGTCAGATAGTCAGAGAGATAGATGCTTTAGGTGGACAGATGGGTGTAGTTACTGACCGCTCAGCCATACAATTCCGTATGTTAAACCGGTCAAAGGGCCCGGCCGTTTGGAGTCCTCGTTCTCAAGCAGATAGAATGGAGTTTTCCAAGATTTGGCGTGAGACTCTCGAAAATACGCCCAATCTCGACATGTGGCAAGATAATGTTGTCGAACTTATTATAGACGATCAATCTGTCAAAGGTGTCGTTACCGCCACAGGAACTCGTTTCCTTGCGCGCGCTGTTGTACTCACGAATGGAACGTTCCTTAACGGACTTATGCACATCGGGCGTACAAAGCTCCCCGGGGGGCGCATTTCTGAGCCGGCGTCATACGGTCTGACCGAGCAGCTTAAGGAAATCGGATTCAGGGCTGATCGCATGAAAACAGGAACTCCTGTTCGAATCGACGGACGTTCTGTCGATTGGAGTCAGACAACCCGCCAAGATGGCGACGATGATTTTCATCATTTCTCATATCTGCCCAATGTGAAACGGTGTCTTGTCCAGAGACCATGTTTTACTGTTTATACAAACGCGGAGACACACGAAGTTCTAAGACGCGGTCTGCCGGATTCACCTCTATATAACGGTCAGATCCAGAGTATCGGGCCGCGATATTGTCCTTCGATTGAAACCAAGATTGTCACTTTTGCTGATAAAAACGAGCACCAGCTCTTCCTTGAGCCTGAAGGCCAAACAACACAAGAATACTATTTGAATGGATTCAGTTCGTCTCTGCCGATAGACATACAGATAGAGGCACTTAAAACTATCCCGGCACTTCGGAATGTCCGTGTTTATCGACCCGGATATGCAATAGAGTATGATTTTTTTGATCCTACCCAACTCAAACCAACCCTTGAGACAAAGCTAATAAAAGGGCTGTTTTTTGCCGGTCAGATCAATGGAACTACAGGTTATGAAGAAGCAGCAGGGCAGGGACTCATAGCGGGTGCGAATGCGGCACTATTTGTGCAAGATAAAGAACCGTTCACCTTGGCACGTGACGAAGCGTATATAGGCGTTTTAATCGATGACTTAATAACAAAAGGTGTAGATGAGCCTTACCGCATGTTTACAAGCCGTGCCGAATATCGTATTTTATTGCGCCAAGATGATGCCGATGTACGGTTGACTCCACGTGCCCATGAGGTCGGACTCGTCGATGATGGCCGAATGAAGATTCTACAAGAGAAGCTTTTTTACCGAGATCGTCTTATAGATTTCATTCGTAATTTCTCCGTTCGTGCCGAAAGGGTTGCAAACCTACTCGAGAGTGTCGGCTGCCAGCCGTTAAAACAAGGAGTCAAGTTGCTTGATCTGGTACTTCGACCCCAATTGAATATTGTTCTTCTTGCAAGCGCTTTGCCTGAGTTACAGAAGGAAGTCGAACGAATTCCTGAAGACAGGCGTGATGAGATTATTGAGTCAGCTGAAATATTGCTTAAATATGATGGATACATTCAGCGCGAACAATTACAGGCCGACAAACTCCGTAGATTGGAAACCGTTCGAATCAAACCCGACTTTGATTATGAATCTATCAATGCGCTTTCAACAGAAGCTCGCCAAAAATTGTCACGTCAACGGCCTGATACGGTAGGACAGGCATCGCGAATCCCCGGTGTGTCCCCAAGTGATATTAATATCCTTTTGCTTCTCCACGGGAGATAATATTGTGTTCCACGTGAAACAATAAGGCGTTCAACATCCCTCACTTCAAAGAGTTAGGCTGGTTTTGCAAAAGAGTATCACATGTTTTGATGGAACTCTTAGAGTCCCTTTTTAAATGAATAAAATTCTAATTATATAAATTCGACGATAATGGAATATATCAAGTCAAAAATCAGAGATGTTGTCGATTTTCCCACAAAGGGAATCGTGTTTAAAGATCTCACAACCGTTTTCAAGGATCCGCGAGCGCTTCATATTATCGGGTGGGACTTGTCTCAACTTTACCGTGATAAAGGCGTAACAAAAGTTGTCGGTATCGAATCGCGCGGTTTTATAGGAGGCTCGATTCTTGCTTTCGAGCTCGGCGCAGGTTTTGTTCCGGCGCGTAAGCCTGGCAAACTTCCGGCCGATACGGTTAAAGCCGAATATAAAAAAGAATATGGTGTTGACGTGATCGAGATGCACCGCGATGCAATAACCCCCGACGATGTCGTGGTTATTCACGATGATGTCCTTGCAACCGGTGGAACCATGGCTGCGGCATACGAACTCGTAAAGAGTATGAACCCCAAGAAAATCTATATTAATTTTATTATCGAACTTGGTGCACTCAACGGACGCGCCAATCTTCCTGCCGACGCAGAGGTCAGCGCGTTGATCACTTATTGATAGAATGGGGTAGGCCGATAAGATCGCGATCGGGTCCGCACAATGAAAGGGCGCACTATATGTGCGTCCTCCATTTTTAATGATACACACAAATACGATGGCAAAACACGAAAAATCTCCTGAACTCAAAGAAAAAATATCCTTTCTGCCTACAACCCCGGGTGTCTATACCTATTATGATGCCCAGGGGAAAGTTATTTATGTGGGCAAGGCGAAGAATCTGAAAAGGCGTGTTTCGTCTTATTTCAACCGCACTCATGACAGCCTCCGTACCAATCTGCTCGTAAGAGCGATTGCAGACATGTCATACATAGTTGTGCCGACCGAACAAGATGCTCTGAATCTTGAGAACTCGATGATCAAGGAGCATCAGCCTCGGTATAATGTCCTTTTGAAAGACGATAAATCTTATCCGTGGATTGTGGTGACCAACGAACTCTATCCGCGCGTCTTTCTGACTCGCCAGCATATCAAAGACGGATCAAAGTATTTCGGACCTTATACCAATATCGGAGTCGCGCGGACTGTCCTGGAGCTGATACAGGAACTTTATCCGATCAGGACATGTCGGTTGCCGATCACACGCGATTATATAGAGAAGGGAAAGGGCAGATTATGTCTAAAATATCATATCAAGAAATGTCCGGGGTGTTGCACGGGGCTGATTTCTCCGGATGAATATGGCGTGCAGATCGAGCATATCAGGCAGATTTTACGCGGTGACACCCACGAATTGATGGAGTATCTTAAAAGTGAGATGGAACGATATGCGGCCGATTTGCGTTTTGAGGAAGCTCAGGAAATAAAGACGCGATATGATCTACTGGCGAACTACCGCAGCAAGAGTGTCATCGTTTCCCAGACTATCGGGGAGCTCGATGTCTTCGGCATCGATGATGATGACCGCGACGTATATATCAATTACATGCATGTCCGTCGCGGAGCGGTTGTAAGAGCAGTTACACTTAGATACAAGCGCCGGCTCGAGGAAAGTCCCGCCGAGCTTCTGGCCCTCGCGATGGACGAAATCAAAACTTCTCTCGGTGTGACTTATGATGAGGTGGTCGTTCCGATGACCCCGGAAGTCGAGATGCCCGACGTGATGTTTACCATTCCTCAACGTGGAGACAAGGCTAAGTTGCTCGAAGTCTCGACGAGAAATGCCCGCCAGACGAGAATCGACGATTTGAAACACATGGAAAAACACAATCCCGAAGAACGGACAGAGCGCCTTCTCGAACGAATGAAAAGCGATTTCAGATTGCCCGAACTTCCGCGACATATCGAGTGCTTCGATAACTCGAACATACAGGGGACAAATCCGGTCGCTTCGTGTGTAGTTTTCCGCAACGGAAAACCGTCGAAGCGAGACTACCGTCACTTCAAAATCAAGACTGTCGAGGGCCCGGATGATTTCGCATCGATGAAAGAGGTAATCACACGCCGTTATACCCGGCTGATGCAGGAAGGGGAGGAACTCCCTCAACTCATAGTCGTCGACGGAGGAAAAGGGCAACTGAGTGCGGCGGTCGAAGCACTTGAAAGCATCGGTTTGCGCGGGACAATCTCTATAGTCGGCATCGCAAAACGCCTCGAAGAAATCTATTTTCCGGGTGACAGTGTGCCGCTATATATCGACAAAACGAGTGAAACATTGAGGGTCGTTCAGCATCTTCGTGACGAGGCCCACCGTTTTGGCATCACTTTCCACAGGGATTTGCGATCGAAATCCCAGATCAAAAGCAAACTCGACGAAATAAAAGGAATCGGCCCTGCGACGGCCGGTGCGCTGATACGTCACTTTAAAAGTGTGAAACGAATCAGCGAGGCTTCAGTCCAGGAGATCGCAAAGATTGTCGGCCCGGCCAAAGCCAAACTCGTCAAAGCCGGCCTTTCCACCGAAACCTCTGATAATCAAACTGTTTAGTCGGGAACGTCAGACGTGCAAAATACGTCTGACATGTTCGAGCATTACATGGTTGTCAGGTTGACAGCTATCCCGAGCGCTGAGGCGATTCGTAGGAACGAAGACAACTGCATATCTGTTTCGCCTTTTTCAATTCGGCTTATGTAGGTTCGTTCACGTCCGATTGTCTCAGCCAATTCTTTTTGGGTCATTTTGAGTGCTTTTCTTCGTTCGCGCAGAATCTCACCATAGTACCATGCCTTCGAGCGGTTTTCAAATTCAATTCTTGAAGGAGAACCGGGTTCACCATATTTTTTTGACAGTTCATCCTCCGCAGACGTAAGTCCCGGAACAGTTGAAAGATCGATCTTCCGCAATTTCTCTATCTGCTCATTGCTAAGTCTTGGATAATTCTTTGTCATATCAGTGAGGTCAATATATTAAAGGCTTTTCTAATTTGTTTGTCATAATCTTTATTACTCTTTTTGACGAAACCGTTGAGCACTATTATTTTGGTCGCCAAACTGATGTTGTCGTTATCGACCGCAAATAAAATAATTCTCAATTCATTATCTACAGTAACGCGAAGTTCGTAAAAATCCGAGCTGACTACTTTTTTGACGAATTTGGTTGTTAATGGAAGTGCAGTCCTGAGAATGGATATACAATAATCCAGTTTTTCGATTGCTCGAGAGTTCAGGGAATTCTTAAATTCGAGATATTCTTCGGAGAAAATGATGTTTCGTTCCATCAGCATAAATTTATGACACCGCAAAGGTAACGAATTAGTTTCATTTAGCCTAATAAAATTGATCTAAATGAGCCCGTGATTCGATTATTTCTCCGGGAGGAGGCGGAAGGTGAGGCGGTGGAGGGGGCAGGGGCCGTGGGCGGCGATGGCTGCGCGGTGGTCTGCGGTCGGGTAGCCTTTGTTGACGGCCCAGTTGTAGACGGGGTATCGCTCGGCTGCGCGACGCATGAATTCGTCGCGGTGGGTTTTGGCGAGGACTGATGCGGCGGCAATATTCCCGAATCGTCCGTCACCTTTCACAAACGTTTCGAACGGCACTTCGCGCCACGGTTTGAACCGGTTTCCGTCGACGATGACACGTCCCGGGCCGGGAAAGAGTCCGTCGAGCGCACGGTGCATTGCCAGAATCGAGGCGTTCAAAATGTTGATTTCATCTATTTCCTCGTTTGAGACCACTCCGACGGCCCAGGCGATCGCTTCGGACTCAATGACGGGCCGAAGAACATCGCGGGCATGTTCGGTCATCTTTTTTGAATCGTTAAGCAGGGGATGGGTGAAACCGTCGGGCAAAATTACAGCCGCGGCGAAGACGGGCCCGGCCAGACATCCGCGACCGGCTTCGTCGGTTCCGGCTTCATAGATACCGGCCACCGAGCATGACGGCAGTGGAGCGCGTTGCGTTCGGGCGGCAGACATAAAAGCGTGGACTTTTAATCAGACATCAACGACGGCATAGCCCATACCCGAACGGTTGACAAGGGCAGCCCCGGAGGAACCGAGTTTTTTGCGAAGGCGTGAAATGTTCGTGTCGACTGTGCGGTCATTTTCGTCACGGTCGCTGCGACCCCATACTTCACAATAAATCTGACGGCGGTTGAAGAACGCCGATTTGTTTTTCATCAGAAGGGCGAGGATCGCGAATTCGGTCTTGGTCAGCGGAACGACTACGCCGTCATCGGTGACACGGCGCGAAACGAGATCAAGTTCGAGTTTGCCGCTTTTGATGATGGCCGATTTACCGCCCTGGGTCGAAGGTACGATCGGATGACGGCGGAGTACGCTTTTGATGCGTGCAATGAGTTCCCGGAGAGAGAACGGTTTAAACACATAGTCATCGACACCGTCATCGAAGGCCGCCAGAATGTCGTCCTCGCTGTCCGAGTGAGTGACGAGAATTACGGGGATATGGGTCGTGAGGGGATTGCTCTTAATCGAACGCAGAAGATCGCGGCCGCTGAAAGATTGCTCCATAGCGTCAGCGATGATAAGACGATAGCGAGTCAGGTCGGAGGACGCTACTTCTTCAGCATCGTTGGCGACATGAACTTCAAAACTCTCGTTGTCGAGATTATAAGACAAAAGGTCGGTGATATGCTTCTCGCTGTCTACGAGCAGAACCGAGCCTAATGTATTGGTACTTCCGATTGACATGGTTTGTTTCCGGTCAGATTAAAGCGTAGAGTAGTATGCGTAAATTCTATATTCACCGTCCGGTCTCATAGACCGGCGTTACGATTTCTGTTGTTGGTGGATATATAACTTGAGATTGGTTAGTGCAAAGAAACGAAATATTTCATTATCAAAAAGCGTTGTCACAAAAATTTAATCAATCCGTCAAAGAATTTTTATCACATAAGGTCATGCGTTGATAACTTTAATTAAAAAAGCGTGTCCGACATTTGGGCGATTACATGAAAAAAGTGTAATTTTACATGTCCAAAAAAAGACATCGGCGTCCGAGCAGACTTCGCCCGGAGGCCGACTGTGCATGACTATAGTTAAAATAATGAGCCAAGACGTTGCCAATCAGAAAAAAAACCAAAAATCGGGAAAGCGCCGTGACGATCAGGTCAGGCGTCCTCGCCAGAACATTTTCCGCCGGATTCTCCAGGGTAATGTTCTGACCAGTGACTTTTTCCTCAAAAACTGGCTGAAGGTTTTTGTCGCTCTGGTTCTGATCATGATCTATATTTCGACGAAATACCAATGTATGACGAGCATGGAGGCGATCAAGAAACTCGAAACGGAGCTGGAAGTCATCAAGACCGAAAGCATCCGTGAACGTTCGAACTACATGAGCCGCATCCGTGAATCGGCTATGACCGAACTGGCCGACAGCATCCGTCCCGGACTCAGGGTGCAACAGCATCCGCCATATCGTCTTGCATATCCCAAAGCCGACTAAATCCTCTACATCCAGAAACCAATCTCTCCACACTCTATGTCACCCCGACCGATGAGCAAAGAAACCCCGGAAACCCAGACCCCGTTCAAACGGACAGCCCGAATCAAGATACTATGGCGCTATGTCGTGGTATCAACATTGATCGTGCTGTTTGCGGCGTTTATAGTCCGGGCAATGATATACACAACCGTTATCGACCGCGAAAAATGGGTTGAGAAAGCCAATGTCGAGCTTATGAAGCGCGACACGATCTATCCCGACCGCGGTGAGATTCTTGCGGCCGACGGCAGTGTCCTCGCCACGAATCTCAATTACTATACCCTCCGAATCGACTATGGCGCTTCTCAATTCCGCGAAGATGAGTTCGCCGCGGCTATTGACAGTCTTTCTGACAGCCTTGCCCTTCATTATCCCGTCCGTTCGGTCGAGGACTGGAGGGCATATCTCCTCAAGCCTCTCGACAAACCGAAAAATGAGCGTTCCCATTCCTATACTCTTTTACGCAACCTGTCGTTCAGTGAGAGCGAGGATATCAAGCAGTATCCATTTTTTCACCGGTGGAAGAATCCCAACAAAAACGGCCTGACCCGTGACAAGATTCTCAAACGGACCTATCCTTACGGCGCTATGGCCCGACGTTCGATAGGACGTGTCGGCCAGACAAAGACCAGTAGCCGCATACATGGCGTGTCCGGTCTGGAGTATGCTCTCGACTCTCTTCTGTATGGGCGTCCGGGGGTAGCCAAAAAAGTCCCGCTGACCCACAAAATTGTAAACTGGACCGACATTCCGCCCGTCAACGGATATACCGTCACCACTACCATCGACATCAGTATGCAAGACATTCTCGAGACCGAGCTCAACCGTCAGCTCACCGAGACGGCGGCCGACTGGGGGACTGCAATATTGATGGAGGTTGAAACCGGCGATATAAAAGCCATCTCAAACCTTGAGCGAGACTCGGCCGGCAACTATATCGAGGCCATCAATCGCGCGGTGATGAGATTCGAACCCGGTTCGGTTATGAAGACCATCACGATGGTTATAGCGATGGAAGAAGGATTTGTGAAGAATCTCGACGAAGTCTATCATCTTGGCGGGGGCGTTGTCTTCGGGGGCGGAAGTCCGATCGTCGACACACACTCGCCGGCCGATCTGCCAGTCAGACGCTTCCTGGAATATTCCTCAAATATCGGTATGACCAAACTCGTCGCACCCCATTATCGCGACTATCCCAACGGACTTCGCGACCGAATCAAGGAAATGGGACTTTTCGAACGATTCAATACCGGTATTGCCGGCGAGGTACCCCCATATTTCCCGAACCTGTCGGTTAAGGACGGCGGTCTTGTTACCCTCGGACGCCAGACGTGGGGATATGGCAACCAGATTTCGCCCCTCTATCTCTGTGCTTTCTATAACGCGGTGGCCAATGACGGAAAATTCGTCCGTCCGCGTCTCGTTTCAAAAATCACGACCGAGCGCGGCGACTCAATCATCCCCGTAAGCTATATCCGTGAAAAGATATGCAGCGAGCGCACGGCCCGCGATGTCCGAGACATGTTGCGTCAGGTCGTAGTCGGGCAGGGTGGAACAGCTAAAAATATGAAAAAAGCGGCTGTCAATGTCGCCGGAAAAACCGGCACGGCCAAGGTTGCCAAAGAACTCTCTGAAGCCGATCGCGAAAAACTGAGGATAAATCCCAAAGACTCGACCGTCCGCCGCCCCAAGGGGTATATGGACCGTGTCTATCGATTCTCATTCTGTGGTTTCTTCCCCTACGAGAATCCTAAATATACCTGTATCGTTGTCATTTCCCATCCGCGTACCGGGGGGTCGAACAATGCCGGCATCGTGAGCGGCACGGTTATGCTCAATACCGTCAACCGAATGTATTCGCGCGGTATGCTCGGTCCGGGCCCCGATTTCCATAAAAGCGGTGTCCAGAATCCTTCGTCGATGACAATTCAGGCCACCCGGCGCACTCACCGTGACGGACTGATCCGTGAATTCGCCGGTACGGGTGGCCGTGGCCATCGGCTCGTCACTCCGGGAGAAACCCGCCCGGGAACGGCTCCGAATGTAGTCGGCCTCAGTCTCCGCGAGGCCATCGTGGCTATTGAAGAACGCGGTTATGAATTGAAATACCGCGGTACCGGTGCGGTCGTCAGTCAGACTCCTTCCCCCGGCGAACCTCTTAAAAAAGGCGAGACAATTCAGCTCATTCTCTCTACCAGACTATAACCTTCCAATCAACCCGACTATGCACAAACTATCCAGACTCCTATCGTCAATCATCACTGAGGAAATCACCGGAGGAATTGCGGCCTCCGACATGGTCGTGACTGCTCTGACCGCCGACTCGCGGCAGGTCGTACCAGGGTCGATGTTTGTCGCTGTCCGCGGTCCCGTGTCTGATGGTCACGACTATATTGCCGATGCTATCCGGGGCGGTGCGACCGCTATCGTCTGCGAGGATTTTCCGGTTGACATCGTTACCGGGGTCAAGTGGATAAAAGTCAGTAACGCGGCTGTCGCTCTCGGTCACCTGGCCTCAGAATGGTATGACAACCCGTCGCGCCGACTCACACTGGTCGGAGTGACCGGTACCAACGGAAAAACCACTATCGCCACTCTGCTCTATGAAATGGCCCGGCTTGGCGGGATGAAGGCGGGGCTCCTCTCCACCGTTGAAAATCGCGTCGAAGACACGGTTTATCCCGCTGTCAATACGACGCCCTCGCCGCTCGAGACCAACCGTCTGCTGGCCGAAATGGTCGAAGCGGGCTGTCAGTTCGCCGCGATGGAAGTGAGCAGCCACGGGATGGTTCAGCACCGGACCGCGGGACTAAGATTCAGCGGCGGAATCTTCACCAATCTTACACGTGACCATCTTGATTATCACGGCACCTTCAAAGCATACCTCGAAGCAAAAAAATCATTCTTCGATATGTTGCCGGCCGATGCCTGGGCGTTGACAGACGCCGACGATTCCAATGGGTCGGTAATGCTCCAGAATACCAGAGCTCGACGCCTCACATATTCAGTCAGAGGCGAGGCCGATTTCCGTGGACGTGTCATTGAAAGCCGCATCGACGGCATGACACTGAGCCTGAACGGAATTGAAATTGAAACACCTTTTGCCGGACGCTTCAATGCGTCGAATCTGACGGCCGTGTTCGGTGCCGCCGTAACTCTCGGAACTGATCCACAGGCAGCCGCAGTCAATATCAGCCGGCTTGTGCCGGTGGCCGGCCGTTTCCAGACCTTCACCTCGGCCGACGGTATGACTGTTGTCGTTGACTATGCCCATACTCCCGATGCTCTCGCCAACGTTCTCTCGACGATCTGTGACACTCTCGCCGGGCGTGGAAAGGTGACGACCGTGACGGGAGCCGGTGGAAACCGTGACCACGGGAAACGTCCTTTGATGGGTGAGACGGCGTCGCGTTACTCGTCGCGGATCATCGTCACGTCTGACAATCCGCGAGACGAGGACCCGTCGGTCATTGCCGACGATATCGTGGGAGGCATTACCGGTGAGAACGTCAGGGTTTCGGTCATTCTTGACCGTGCCAGGGCCATAGCCGAGGCGGTTGCCGATGCGGCTCCGGGCGACGTCGTTCTGGTGGCAGGCAAAGGCCACGAGACCTATCAGGAATTCGAAAACCGGCGCCGAATCCATTTTGACGACCGCGAGGAAGCACTCAAAGCGATCGCGGCCCGAACTAAAAGCTAAAGAATAATACTAACTAAAACCAATCACAGGTCTGATTTCAGAACCCGATAAAATCAAAACCAATGTTTTATTATCTTTTCAACTGGCTGAACGATTACAACATTCCCGGCTCACGTCTTTTCGACTATGTGACATTCCGCTCGGGGGCGGCTTTTGTGCTCGCCATGCTTATCGCGATCTTCTTCGGACGTCGAATCATCGAGCGGCTGCAGCTCATGCAGGTCGGCGAAATTATCCGCGACCTGGGTCTCGAAGGACAGATGAAGAAAACCGGTACGCCGACAATGGGAGGAATCATCATCATCCTGGCCATCGTGGTCCCGTGTCTGTTGGTGTCGAATCTCGGGAATCCATACATGCTTCTCATGCTTGTGGCCACGCTCTGGCTCGGTACCATCGGTTTTCTTGATGACTACAAGAAAATCAGTAAGCGCAACAAGGAAGGGATGAAAGGCAAATATAAAATCATCGGTCAGATTGGCATAGGTGTTATTGTCGCGACCACCATGTATCTCAATCCCGACATGGTGACGGTCGCCAATCACGAGGTTGTCAACTATGAGACAAACCGGGTTGAAGAAGTCGTGTATGAAAGCGATGTTCAGAAAGCGCCCGTAACCACTATTCCTTTCGTTAAGAACAATAACTTCGACTATTCGTCGCTGACATCGTGGATGGGTGAGAACGCTGCCGAAACCGGTGGCTGGATCTTCTTCCTGATCGTTACAATCTTTTTTGTCGCCGCGACCTCAAACGGTGCGAATCTGACAGACGGTCTCGACGGTCTTGCGACCGGTTGTTCGGCGATCATTGGGCTGGCGCTTGTCATCATGGCATATCTGGGCGGAAACGTCATTTATTCGTCCTATCTCAATATAATGTATATCCCCGGGAGTGAGGAACTCGTGGTCTACATGGCTGCCTTTATCGGAGCACTGGTCGGATTCCTTTGGTATAATGCCTACCCGTCCCAGGTCTTCATGGGCGACACGGGCAGTCTTACACTCGGTGGAATTATCGCTGTTTTCGCTATCCTCATCCACAAGGAGCTTCTTCTCCCGATTCTATGTGCGATTTTCTATATCGAAGACCTGTCGGTCATGCTTCAGGTCGGATTCTTTAAATACACGAAAGGACGTCGTATTTTCAAAATGACGCCGCTCCACCACCATTTCCAGAAAGCCGGCAATTCGGGTATCGATGCCATCATTCAGAAACCTCTCCAGCCGATACCCGAATCTAAGATTGTCGTGAGATTCTGGATTGTAGGCATCATTTTGGCCGCACTTACCTTCGTGACTCTTAAAATCAGATAATAAGAACTCTCTCAATCAACTGTAACAGTGATGAAACGATTAGTTATATTAGGCGCCGGTGAAAGTGGCGTCGGCACTGCCATCCTGGGTAAAGACCGGGGATATGACGTCTTTGTCAGTGACATGGGAACCATCGCGACGAAATACAAGGAAGTGCTCGAACGCGAAGGTATCGACTATGAAGAAGGACATCATACCCGCGAAAAAATCCTTGATGCCGATCTGGTGGTGAAAAGCCCAGGGATTGCCAAGGAAACACCGATAATGCAGGCTGTCGCGTCAAAAAATATTCCCGTTGAAAGCGAAATCGAATTCGCAGGCCGTTTCACCGATTCGAAAATGGTATGCATCACAGGCTCAAACGGCAAGACGACCACAACGATGCTGACATATCATATTCTGACCGAGGCCGGTCTCGATGTCGGCCTGGCCGGGAACGTCGGTCATAGTCTTGCCTATCAGGTCGCCCGGGCGCCTCATCCGGTCTATGTCATTGAACTCAGCAGTTTCCAGCTCGACGACATGCATCGTTTCAAGGCCGATATCGCCGTGCTCCTCAATATTACCCCCGATCATCTCGACCGTTACGAGAATAAGTTTGAAAACTATGTCCGCGCAAAATTCAGAATTCTGCAAAACATGACTTCGCGCGATGCTTTCATCTATTGGCAGGACGATCCCGTCATCAGTGCCCAGATGAAACGGATCTCAGTCGAAGCGTCGCTCTATCCTTTTGCCGAACACGAATCCCATGGCGAGGAAGAACCCCGGCCAAGAGCCTTTGTCAAGGACGGGGAGGTTGTAGTAAATACGCCGGGTACAAAGCTGAGAATGGATCGCGCCGATCTGTCGCTCAACGGCCTCCATAATCTCTACAACTCGCTGGCAGCCGCTCTGTCCGCCTGTCTGCTTGATATTCCCGAAGAAAAGGTCCGTCACGCCCTGTCAAATTTTGAAGGAGTCGAGCACCGCCTTGAATACACCGCTACCGTCGACGGAGTCCGTTACATCAACGACTCGAAAGCCACCAATGTCAATTCAACTTTCTATGCACTGGAATCCATGACCGCGCCGACGGTGCTTATTCTCGGTGGCAAAGATAAAGGCAATGATTACAGTGAAATTCTCCCATTGGTAAAGCAGAAGGTCAAGGCAATCGTTGCAATGGGACTTCACAACGAGAAGATAGTTGACTTTTTCTCCCCTCATGTTCCGGTGACATCAACCGATTCACTCGATAAATGTCTCGCTGAAGCGCGTCGCCTGGCTACTGCCGGCGATGTGGTCCTTCTGTCACCATGCTGCGCGAGCTTCGATCTGTTCAAATCATACGAGGACCGCGGGCGCCGTTTCAAGGATGCCGTCAGAGGCATGCTCCCTAAGGAGGAGGGCGGAAAATGAGTCCGCGTCCCGCTCCTGACAGTGTGGAAGCCGATCTGCAGGCGCTGCGTCTCAAGCCGCGGCGCGACCGTCAGATCTGGGGCATCTATTTCGGTCTGGTCGTCATTTCGCTCATTGAGCTTTACAGTGCTTCGTCGCGTGAGGTCACCGACGGACATATCCTTGCTCCGCTTTTCCGTCATGCGGCACTCCTTTTCGCCGGTTTTCTGATAATGATATTCCTTCAGCGCATCAACTACCGGAAGTTCAGGAAGCTGACATGGTGGATAGTCGGAATAAGTATCGTGGCGACGATCTACACGATGTTCTATGGCCAGATAATCAACGGAGCCAGACGTTCGTTCTCGTTGGTGCTCTTTTCGATTCAGCCCAGTGAATTGCTGAAATTCTCGGCGGCACTTCTGATTGCCCGTGTGCTCGCTGACGGTCAGATAAAAGTTCGAGGCCGACCCGATGTCACCAACCGTGCGCTCATCATCGTCGGCGGTTTTGTCCTTCTGTTCGGTATTCTTCTTGTCAATCAAGGGCTGACCAATACAATCCTGTTGATGGCCATCTCGCTGTCGATGATGTGTATCGGCGGTGTGCCTTGGAAGAAACTTTTCATCGTTATTGCAATCTACGGAATGCTTGGCGGTGTCTATTGGGTTGTCAAGTCCGCGTCTGCTTCGGAAAAAGAGGACATTGAAATGACAAACAACGAGCCCGGAGACCGAACGAATCTGCGAAAGAAACGTATCGCCAACTTTTTCTCTCCCGACAAATACAAGGACCCGATAACGTCCGAGAACCAACAGGAGCAATACTCGTTCATTGCCCAGGCCAACGGCGGCACATTCGGTGTTTTTCCGGGCAATTCGCGCGAAACGGCCAGACTGCCGCTTGCTTTCAGCGACTACATCTATGCGATCATCATCGAGGATACGGGTCTTATGGGTGGCCTGGTTGTGATGGTCCTCTACCTGTGGTTGCTCGCTCGAGCCGGACGAATTGCCTCCCAATGTAAGAAAGCATATCCGGCGCTCCTTGTCATAGGAATGGCCGTGTTCATTGTCTATCAGGCGCTCTTCCACATGGCGATTGTAACCGGCTTTTTCCCGGTGTCGGGCCAGCCGCTCCCATTCATTTCAAAAGGCGGCTCATCCGTGATAATTTCATCGGTGGCACTCGGCATGATGTTGTCGGTCAGCCGTTTTGCCGGTCGTAAGAACATTAAGGAAGAGAAGGCCGAGAAAATGAGCGATCTGTCCGAAGGCATTCTTGCGGACAATCCAACCCAGTTGTAAAACCTCTTATACAGAATAAGAAATGAGTCGATTAAAAGAGGCCCCGCGAGTCATCGTTAGCGGTGGCGGCACCGGCGGACACATTTTTCCCGCCGTCTCGATAGCCAATGAAATCAGACACCGATACCCCGACGCGAAGATTCTCTTCGTCGGAGCTGAAGGAAGGATGGAAATGGAACGTGTACCTAAAGCCGGATATGAGATTGTCGGGCTTCCGGTAGCCGGTTTTGACCGCAAAAAACTTTGGCGGAACTTCAAGGTTGTCGCCAAACTGATGAAAAGTATGCGGAAGGTCAAAAGCATAATAACCGGCTTTAATCCGGACATCGTCATCGGGGTAGGGGGCTATGCAAGCGGCCCGGCCCTTAAAACGGCTCAGAAAAAAGGTTATCCGACACTCATTCAGGAACAGAACTCATACGCCGGCGTTACCAACAAAATGCTTGGAAAAAAGGCCGAAGCGATCTGTACCGCCTACGAGAATATGGACCGGTTCTTTCCGGCTGACAGGATTGTACTCACCGGAAACCCCGTCAGAAGTGCCATTCTCGAAGTCTCGATGAGCCGTGAAGAAGCCAAACGTACACTCGGATTTGAGTCGGACCGACCGCTTGTTCTTGTTGTAGGCGGCAGCCTGGGTGCTTTGACTGTCAATGATTCCATTTCAGCCGGCCTGGAAGCAATAGAGAAAGCCGGGATCCAGCTGATGTGGCAGACCGGTCGCTATTATGCCGACCGTTTCGTACCCTGTGCCGATGGCCACAAAGGCATCAAAGCTTCGGCGTTTATCGACGATATGGCTCTGGCCTACCGTGCAGCCGATCTAGTTGTCTCACGCGCCGGGGCGGGTACGATCAGCGAACTCCAGTTGCTTGGTTGTCCCTCAATTCTTGTTCCGTCGCCCAACGTGGCCGAGGACCATCAGCGGAAAAATGCTCTCGCTCTTGCCGACCGTGGCGCCGCCGTCATGGTTACCGATGACGAAGCCCGCTCTAAACTGGTTGACGAAATTATCGGATTGGTCCGTGATCCCCAAAAACTCGAAAAAATCGGACAGGCGGCTAAAGCAATGGCCCTTCCCGACTCCGCGGCGAGAATCGTTGACCGGGCCGAAGAAATTATTATCAGTAAAAGGAAGTAAGACAATGAAGAATCTTAACGATTTCAATAACGTATATTTTGTCGGAGCCGGTGGCATCGGCATGGCCGCTCTCGAACGCTACTTCATGGCCGGTGGAAAACGGGTTGCCGGATATGACCGCACACCCTCCCCTCTGACCCGACGGCTGATCGAGGAGGGCGCGGAAATTTCGTTCGAAGACAATGTCGCCACTATTCCCGAAGCGATGAAGAATCCCGAGGACACTCTGGTGGTCTACACACCCGCCGTACCCTCGTCGAACGCTATCTTCCGTTACTTCGCCGACGGCCGTTTTGAAATGCTGAAACGAGCGGCCGTGCTGGGTATCATAACCCGTTCTTCGAAAGCTATCTGTTTTGCGGGAACTCACGGAAAAACCACAACCTCGTCCATGGCCGCCCATCTTCTCGAAGTGTCGGGTACGGGATCAAACGCTTTTCTCGGCGGGATTTTGCGTAACTATGGCTCGAACCTGCTGCTCAGTCAGACATCGCCCTGGTCGGTCATCGAAGCTGATGAATTCGACCGGTCTTTTCATCATCTGACACCCTCGATTGCGGTCATCACGGCGACTGATCCCGACCATCTTGACATTTATGGAACCGAGGAGGCCTATATCGAAAGTTTCGCTCACTTTACCGAATTGATCAAGCCCGACGGAGTTCTGATTGTCCATACCGGCCTGAAACTTGTCCCGCGGACAGCACCCGGTGTCAGAACCTTTTCCTATTCTCGCGACGGAGGCGATTTTCACGCCGACAACGTCAGAATCGGCGATGGCCGGATAGTCTTTGACTTTGTCGGTCCCGATGTCAGGATTAATGACATCGAACTCGGAGTGCCTGTTGAAATCAATATCGACAACGCCGTGGCCGCGATAGCCGCGACCTGGCTCACGGGCGCTCTGACACCCGATGATGTCCGTCGGGCTATGGCTACCTTCATGGGTCCGGAACGACGGTTTGAATTCCACCTTAAAGAGGAAGGTCCCCGAGGCCGGGCCGTCATCGACGATTACGCTCACCATCCCGACGAGCTGAAAGCCTCGATAAGATCGGTCAAAGCCCTCTATCCCGACCGGGAACTGACGGTCGCGTTCCAGCCCCATCTCTACAGCCGGACACGCGATTTCGCGCCTGAATTTGCCGAAGCGCTTTCACTCGCTGACCGTGTCGTTCTCCTCGATATTTACCCTGCCCGTGAGGAACCTATCCCCGGTGTTACCTCGAAAATTATATTTGACAAAATAAAAAACGGGAAAAAGTTGTTAATCGCAAAAAAGGATTTGGTAGAAACAATAAAAAGCATTAATTTTGACATCCTATTAACAGTTGGCGCCGGCGACATCAATCTTTATCTGGATGAGATCGTCGGAAATGTCAACTGAACCGTCTTATAATTGCCTGAAATACAACAATAGTAAATTCTTGTACTGATTTTTCTCAGCTAATGAGTCGCCGAAGTCTGATATTCTGTGTCCTGTCCTTGCTGTTGACCGTCTACCTCGTCGTGATGGTAGGGGCCACCAACCGCTCGGAGCGTTCAGACACATTCACCGATATCAGGATAACGGTCCGCGACACCGCCGAGACCGATTTCATCACGGCGGCCGAGGTTGACGAAGCTCTCGGTCATCTTTCGCGGCGAGCCGATACGCTGAAACGGTCGAATCTCAATACACTCCAGCTCACGAAACGTCTGCTTACGCTCGACCGGGTGGAGGATGCCACCGTGACGGTGATGAACAATGGAGTACTCGACATCCGTGTAACCCCGCTTGTTCCCGTTGCGCGCGTTTTCGATCCTTCCGGTTCATACTACATCAATACGACGGGAAAACGTGTCCGCGCACGCGCCGCCTATCATATTGATGTGCCGGTTATCACCGCCGAGGTTCAGGCCGACTCTCTGTTCATCGCCTCCTTGCTGCCGTTGCTCAGACGGATAAAGACCGATCCCCAACTCGATGCTTTCGTCTCGGGAATAAACGTTGACCGTTCGGGTGACATAATCGTGGTTCCGACTGTTATAGGCCACGTGATCAATTTCGGTGACTCGACCAATCTCGACGACAAGATAACCCGCCTAAGGACTTTCTATGCCGAAGTTATGCCGGTCAAAGGCTGGAACGCATACGATACCGTTTCGGTCAAATGGGCCGGCCGTGTGACGGCGACGCGGAGTCCGGGACGCGAGTCGATCAGGCCGCCGGAAGCCTCGGAGGAAATGTTTGAGGAAACGAGCGCCGACGAAGAGATGCTGGCCGGCGAAGCCGTAACCGCTCCTCTCCCCCCAAAAAATACATGACACAGGTTTTGTGTCACTCCCTCGACCAATTAAAGTGATTCAGTTCAGTAACCAACAAATGGAATACCAAGATATAAAATACATCGTAGGATTAGAACTCGGTAGCTCGCGGGCTAAAATCGGGGTTGCCGGCTATCCTGTTGATGCCTCCGGAGAACCCGCGGGGCCTCTGACCGTTTATGACATAGTGACACGGCCGACAACCGATGCCGTCAGATATGGCCGAATCAGAAATGTCAAAGATGTTTCCGAAATTCTCGAAAAACTCGTTTCCGATGTCGAAAACCGCCGCCCCGTCAACGGACGCAAAGTCGTGAACGTTTATATCGGAGTCGGGGGCCGTTCGTTGAAGTCCACTATGATGGCTTCCAAGCTCGAACTTCCCGAGCGCCGCGAAATCACCGACGACCTTATCATCAGGTTGAAAGAGGACGTCGCTGTCAATGTGCCCCAGGAACGTGAAATTCTTGCTATCGAAGGCGTAAACTTCACGGTTGACAATATCCTGACTCCGCGTCCGGTCGGAACACTCGGCACCCGTCTGGCCGGCGAGTTCACCGTGGTGACATGCGATCCCTCAAACGTACGTGATTTCAAATCGGTTCTTCTTGACAGAGTAGGTCTCGGTGTATGTGCCTCGTCGGTTCGTCCGCTCGCGACGGCCAATCTTGTGCTCACCCCTTCCGATGCTTTTTCGGGAGGTATGCTTGTCGACTTCGGGGCCGAGACCATCACGGTCTCAGTCTACAAAGGCGGAACACTCCGTTATATGGCTACCATACCTCTCGGAGCGAGATTGATAACCCGCGACCTTTCAACTTCGCTCGGAGTTCCCGAGGACGAAGCCGAGGATATAAAACTGAATATGGGTTCGGCTATCAGCGACCCCGATAGTGACGAAGATCATCAGATTGTCGACGGTATAATCGGGGCCCGCCTTAACGATCTGGTCGCCAATATTTGTGCTCAGCCAGGCTTCGCCGGATTCCAGCCCGCCGAGCTTGCCGCCGGTATTGTACTGACCGGTGGTGGTTCAAAGCTCAGAAAATTCGGCCAGTTGCTCGAATCGGTTTCGGATATGAAAGTAAGGCTGGCTTCGGTTCCACGCGATATTGAATTTGCGGATAAAGCGCTGGCCAAGTTCGAGAATATCGACCTTTACGCCCTTCTCCTTGATGCAGCTTTCGTTAGCCGGAATCCCGACATCCCTGAATGTCTGAGTGCACTGAAAAGACCCGTCGAGCCGGTGGTGACAAAGCAACCCGAAAAAATCGAGCAGGAACCTGTTCTTCCCAAAGAAGAGAAAACCGACCCGGTTCATGATGAACGGTGGGACCATCCAGGATATAAGGGTCCTGACTCGCCGTTCAGTTATGATGACGGAGATGAAATTCTCATTGATGATCCGGAAGACTATTCTCCTGAGGAATGTGGCCCCGATGACGAAGTCGTTGATGACGGATTGCTCCTTCTTGATTCGGACGAAGAAGATAAAAAGCGCAAACTGATGCGTGATCAGCAGCGCCGTCTGGCCGATAGGGAACGCCGAATAAAAGAAAAAGAGAAAAAGAAAGCATCCACACCCGACCGACCGTCAGCTCTTGACCGTTTCATCTCTAAAGTCGCCAATTTTGTAGGTAAAAATACGGATGGCGAAGGTGCGGACCTCGACGATTGAAAGCCAAGAAAACGAATTGAAACCCTATATATTCTCTATATTCTCTCCAACCCCCAACTACCGATAATATTTTCTTAAACATGACCGATACAGACATCACCCATCACGAATTCAATGCTCCCTCCCAGGGACCCGCCCAATCCATAAAAGTAATCGGAGTCGGTGGCGGTGGCAACAACGCTGTCGCTCACATGTTCAACCGAGGCATCAAGGACGTATCGTTCGTCCAGATCAACACCGACCGTCAGGTACTCAACGATTCGTCCGTACCGACAAAGCTCGTCATCGGTCCGGGCCGTGGGGCAGGCGGTAACCCCGAACGCGCCAAAAAGTATGCCGAGGAAAGCGCGGATGCCATTTCCGAGATCTTCGATGACCAGACCGACATGGTGTTCATCACCGCCGGTATGGGCGGCGGTACCGGAACAGGTGCCGGTCCTGTGGTCGCACGTATGGCCAAGGAACGTGGCATTCTTACGGTCGGAATCGTCACGGTTCCGTTCCTTTTCGAAGGTCAGCGTAAAATTCTGAAAGCTCTAGAAGGTGCCGATGAAATGGCCAAGAACGTTGATTCGCTTCTGGTTATCAATAACGAACGCCTTACGGAAATCTATCAGGACCTCGACATCCTGAAGGCTTTCGCGAAGGCTGACGATACACTCTTGACAGCTACTCAGTCGATTACCGACATCATCACTATACGCGGTATCATTAACCGAGACTTCAACGATGTTGACACCACCCTCCGCGAAGGTGGAACAGCCATCATTTCGAGCGGATATGGCGAAGGACCCAACCGAGTGACGGCCGCGATTCAGGACGCTCTGCATTCGCCCCTTCTCAAGGACACGGATATCTTCGGTTCGAAGAAACTTCTCATGGTCCTTTATGTATCGGACAATACCGAGGAACATCCATTCAACATGGATGAAACCAAGGAACTGACATCGTTTATCGCCGGTATTGACAAGGATGTCGATATCATGTGGGGTCTTTATCAGGCTCCGGATCTCGATGACAAAGTGAAGATCACCATCCTTGCATCGGGCTTCGAAGTAACCGTTACCACCGACCCGACCAAGCCGACCACCGATGCTCCCAAACAGCCAAAGACACCCAAGCCTGTTGTCAATCGAATCGACCCCAACAGTCACAAGAGAATCAAGGATATGTATCACAAAGGTCCGGTCGGTTCCGAAGGCCGGGTACTTAACCCCGACGACTATGACAACCTTGAATCCGAGGATTTGAACGAAATGGAGAAAACTCCGGCCGCCCAGCGTTTCGGCCGTCAGAATTTCGGGGGCGGAATCGGCCGTTCGTTCGGCCGTAAATTCGGCTCGGGTTCTGACAATAGTGGAAACGGTGCTAACGGTGGAAGTTCGCGAGGAAACGACAAGAATTCCATTCTATTCAACGACATAGACTGATCGATCGTGAGCGAAGAGAATCCCCGTCCTCCGGCTGACCCGTCAGGCCGTTGGTCTGAAATTGAACTTCTCCCTGATTGGGGCGAAGAATACTACGATGTCTACACGGCCCGTAAGTATGGAAAATGGGTCATGCTCAAGACTCTGAAAAAGGAATTTGCCGACGACGAGGCGTGTCGGGCAATGATCGAGAAAGAGTTTGATGTCAGATATAATCTGGCCCATCCCAACATCGTCATGATCAACGACTTCGAAGATGTTCCGGGACTTGGACGGTGTATTATCACCGACGATGTCTACGGAACTTCCCTTCGCCGTCTGCTTGATGAAAACCGTGTGACGGACCATCATATCGAACAGCTCAGGACACGTTTGCCTGAAGCTATGGAGTATATTCAGCAGAACCATATCGCTCACCATCCGATTCGTCCCGAAACGATCATTTTCACCGAGAATGTCGAAAACCTCAAACTCATCGATGTCGGCTTTGATCAGCGCCGCTCGCTAAGTCACGAGGATACAAATAACGACCTCGAGAACTTCGGGCGGATCATTAACGAAGTCCTTGAGTCCACCGGACGCCAGAACGCCGAACTGAAGCGTATCGCCGACCGTTGTATGCCCGCGAACCGTCACCGGTTCCGCGACGTACAGGCTCTCCGGATTGCCCTTCACGGACGTTCGAACAACCGCGTCTATATCGGCATAATCATCTTCCTGGCGGCCATGGTGGTCGCTCTTGCGTGGCTGTCGGCCTCTTCTCCCTCGCCGTCGGCGATGCCTGTCTAACCGTCTTATCACCAATCCCCCATGTCTGTAAAAATTGTTCCAATCCGTCCGCTGAAACGCGATCTCCGAAAATATGTCCAGTTCGGCATCGATCTCTATGCCGGAAATAATTATTTCGTGCCGCCGTTGGTTTTCGACGAAATCGACACTTTTATTCCCGAAAAGAATCCGGCGTTTGAATTCTGCGAAGCCCAGTCATTCCTGGCCTATCGCGACGATGTGATTGTAGGCCGAATCTCGGGCATCATCAATCATGCGGTCAACGAAAAGACCGGTGAAAAAGTGCTTCGTTTCGGCTATGTCGACTTCATCAACGACAAAGAAGTTGTCGACGAGCTGTTCAGAGCCGTTACCATCTGGGGCAGCAACCGCGGGATGACAAAGATTGTCGGACCGATGGGCTTCACTGACATGGACAAGGAAGGGATGTTGATCGAGGGATTCGAGGAACTGGGCACGATGGCGACCATCTACAACTATCCCTACTATAAAAAGCACATGGAGCGCCTCGGCTTCGAGAAAGAGGCTGACTGGATTGAATTCAGGATGACTGTCCCCGATGCGGTCCCCGATAAGTATATGAAAATTGCCCGGATCGTAGAAAAACGATTCGAGCTCCATGTCGTCGACATTAAATCGCGCAAGTGGGTGAAACAGAACTATGGCCGCGCGATTTTCGAACTGATAAACGACGCCTACAAAGATCTGTATGGCTTCGTTGCGTTGACCGACCGCCAGATCGACTATTATATCGACATGTATCTCGGGATGCTCCGGCTTGACGATGTCTGCCTCATCGCCGACAAGGAGAACCGTCTGGTCGGAGTAGGCATTTCGATGCCGTCACTCAGCAAGGCTCTCAGAAAGTGTGACGGTAAACTCTTCCCGATGGGCTGGTACTATCTCAAGAAAGCTCTTGGCGGAGGTAGCGACGTGGTTGATCTTCTGTTGGTCGCCATCGCTCCCGAATATCAGGGTAAAGGCGTTAACGCACTCCTTTTCTCCCATCTCCTTCCCAATTATATTGCCAACGGATATAAATTCGCTGAAAGTAATGTCGAACTCGAAGACAACGAGAACGTACAGAAACAATGGGAATACTTCGAGCGCCGTCAACATCGCCGCCGTCGTGCCTGGAAAAAAGAAATCGACGCTTCGATCCGAAAAAAAGACAAATCAAAAAAGAAATAAAATCTCTCCGCCATGAAATTCAGTCCAAAACGCCTTTTTCTGTCTCTCCTTGTCCTGGCGGGTCCGATCCTGACTCTCCGGGCCGATATCCCGGCGGGATATTACACCTCGCTGAACGGAAAAACCGGTGCCGCGCTCAAGACCGCCGTTTACACGTTGGTGAGAAATTTCACCCAGGTGTCGAGTTACAGCGCTCTTCCGAGCTATTTCATGCATACCGACGTCTATCCCGAGTCACGTCGGTGGTGGGACATGTATAGCGACATTCCTCTTTATGCCCCGTCATTCTCGGGTCTTAACCGCGAGCACTCGTTCCCGAAAAGCTGGTGGGGAGGGCTGACAGACATACCGGCTTACGTCGACCTTAATCATCTCTATCCGTCGGAGGCGGCTGCGAACATGGCCAAAAGTAACTATCCGCTCGGAGAGGTCTCGACATCACTCAAACCCAAGTTTGAAAACGGAGTCACGACCGTGGGTTATCCCGTAGCCGGGCAGGGTGGGGGTGCCGGATTCGTTTTCGAACCCGCCGATGAATATAAAGGTGACTTTGCACGTACATATTTCTATATGGCCACGACCTATCAGGATCTTACGTGGAAATATACTTATATGGTGAGTCAGAATACATATCCGACCCTGAACTCCTGGTCTGTGAATCTTCTTTTAAAGTGGCATCATGGCGACCCGGTGAGCGAGAAAGAGACACTGAGAAACGAAGAGGTGTATAAGATTCAGAACAACCGCAATCCCTTTATCGATTTTCCTGAACTGGCCGATTATATCTGGGGCTCTAAAAACGGAATTCCGTTTGACATCACCTCCGGTTCAGCGCCGGCCGGCGATCCAAACCTCATTACGCCTGTTCAGGATATGGCTCTTGACTTCGGTGAAGTTGCGGTCGGAAAATCCATAACCTCGAGGCTGTGGTTCAACGGTGAGTATCTTACATCGCCTGTTGAACTGACCGTCTATACCGGCGACCGGGATCTGTTCACCATTCCCACGCGTTCTATCGCCGCCAATCTTGTAAACAGTGCCGACGGTTATTGGCTGAATGTCACCTATACGCCGACTGAAACAGGCGAACACTCCTCGCGTCTGCTCGTGTCGGGCGGAGGGATCCCGGGTTCTCGCGGAATTTCGCTGATAGGGCGTTGCTTCCCTGTGCCCGAACTTACTGCTCCCGTTGCTACCGCGGCTAAAAACATAACCGCCGACAGTTATTTGGCGACCTGGATTCCGGCCGAAGACGAAGTCGTTGACTATTATCTGGTGAACCGGACTGTCTACCGGAACGGCTCCGCGACCACGGAAACTCTCCAGGCCGAGGAAAACTCGTTGCTGATCGAAAATTTTGACGAGTCAGACAGCGAGGCCTATACCGTCAGCTCGGTACGTCTGGGCTATGTCAGCCCCGAGTCGAATGTCATCTTTGTCGACCACGCCGGCATAACCGGTGTCGAGACCGATGAACCGCTCGCGATTTATACCATTCCCGGCGGATTCCGTTTCATTGTCAGCGCACCCGTTACCGGCGCACGAATTGTCGATGCGGCCGGCCGGACAATTATGGTTCTTGACCGCGTCGAAAACAATACCGAAGTCAGCCTCCCGGCAGGCATCTACTTCGTGACCACCGACCGGACCCGACGCCCCGTCAAGGCTATCATACGCTAAAACTCTCCAACCGTCAGAAATCATGGCAATAACAGAAAAAACTCTCGAAAAACGTTTTGACAGGCTCGAACTTCCGTCGTCCGAGGCGACCGTCACCGACCGAATCCGTTATCTCATCACACGGATGAGAAAGACCCAGTCTCAGTTTGCGGAGATGATCGGTGTCGAGGCTCCGAACTTTTCACGGATTCTGAACGGGCATGTTAAATTTACCGATGCGATGGCCAACCGGATTGTCGTGAATTTGGGCGTGTCGAAGGACTGGCTGCTTAATGGAACAGATGTTCCGTTCCCGAAGGCCGAGACGACCGTACCGACATACGTCGAACACGACCGTCAGCGGCTCAACGAATCGGAGGGCGCTCCGGTCTATGACATCGACGTAACGGCCGGAGCCGTCGAATTGAGCCGGATGTTCACCAACGAGAACATAATCGGTTATCTCAAGCTTCCCCAGGTCAATCCCAGGAACGCAATCGTGCGCGTCTCGGGCGAGTCGATGATGCCACAGATTGCCAACGGTGCCTATATATCCATAAGACAGATCAACGCCGACTCACCTATTTACTGGGGACAGACCTATCTTGTAATCCTGGATGACTACAGGATGGTCAAGGTCATACGCCGTCATCCCGACCCCGAGATGGTAATCCTTCACTCGAATAATCCTGACTATGACGATATGGAGATTCGTCGTGACCAAATAAAGAACCTTTTTATAGTGGACGCAGTCCTGAATTTTGATATACTCATCTGATAAAAACTCTATGGCAAAGAAACCGTCACTCGTCATATCAACCGGCGCGGGAATCAGCGCCGAAAGTGGCATCGCTACCTTCCGCGACAGCGGAGGTCAATGGGAAAAATATGATGTCATGGAAGTCGCCAGCCACGAAGGCTGGCTGAGGAATCCTGATCTGATTCACCGTTTCTACAACGCCCGGCGCCGTGACGTAGCACTCGCCATGCCCAACGAAGCCCACCGCACTCTCGTAGAACTCGAAAAAGATTTTGATGTTACAGTCATCACCCAGAACGTGGACGACCTTCACGAACGTGCAGGACAGTCAAAGGTGATTCATCTTCACGGCGAATTGTCGAAAGTCGAGGCTGTCGACAATTCCGAACTTGTCTGGAAACTTGAACCGGGAGACTCGGAGACCTCGGTCGACACTTTGATAGACGGTCACCATGTTCGTCCCCATATCGTCTTTTTCGGCGAAGCCGTCCCGATGATGGAACCGGCTGTTGTGGCCGCTTCTGAGGCTGACATCTTCGTGATCATAGGGACTTCGATGGTTGTCTATCCGGCGGCCGCTCTGCTCCAGTATGTCCGCCGCGGAGTTCCGGTCTACTATGTCGACCCGAATCCAAGTCCTAACATTCCGGCGAATGTTCATGTCATAAAGGAGCCTGCGACGGTAGGAGTAAGAAAGCTCGCCGAAATTCTTCATCAAAAATATAGCGAATGATAGAAACTCCGGCTCAAATAATATCTTTGCTTGTAGCTTTGGCGGCTCTGTTTGTTTCCGGGTTTATCTCCGGAAGCGAGATCGCGTATTTCTCGCTTACTCAGCCTCAGCGTGAAAAACTTAGCGAAACTCCGTCCGGAATGCGGGTCCTGAAGCTCCTTCAGCGTCCGGAACAGCTGCTGGCGACCATCCTGATTTCAAACAATCTGGTCAACGTTACCATCGTTGTCCTGACCAACTTTGCCCTCGGACCCGTTTTTGACGGGATGAACGAAATTCTGAGTTTCGTTCTCCAGACCGTTATTCTGACATTCCTGATTCTGCTTTTCGGAGAGATTCTCCCCAAACTCTATGCCAATTCCAATCCGGTCAAATGGGCCCTGTTTGCTTCGGGTGGTCTCAGGGTTCTGATGGCTCTTTGTTCGCCACTTTCGCGTATCCTTGTCAAATCGACGTCGATTGTACACAGGGTTGTCACCAAACAGGCCCCGACTATTTCAGCCGAGGATTTGTCACAGGCTCTTGAACTGACCGATGTAAAAGCCGATGATGACAAGGAAATGCTTGAAGGCATTCTTGAGTTCGGCGATACGGCCGCCAGCGAAATCATGACGCCGCGTATGGACGTCACTGACATTCCCATCTCGGCTGACTTCGACGAAGTCATGAAGATAGTGATTGATTCGGGCTTCTCCCGTCTGCCTGTATACGGCACGAGTCAGGACGATATCAAGGGCGTCCTCTATGCGCGCGACCTTCTTCCCTACGTTGGCCGAACCGATCCCGACTTCGACTGGCACAGTATTCTCCGCGAACCATATTTTGTCCCGGAATCACGCAAGATCGACGATCTTCTCGAAGATTTCCGCCGACGCCATATCCATCTTGCCATAGTGGTCGACGAGTTCGGAGGCACCAGCGGAATCGTGACGATGGAAGACGTTCTTGAGGAAATTGTCGGAGACATCGCCGACGAATACGACGGGGAGGAACAGACCTATAAGCGTCTGCGCGACGATACGTTTATTTTCGAAGGCCGTACGCTTCTGACCGATTTCTTCAGGATCACCGACCTCGACCCCGATGACTATACGGCCGTCACCGAGGATTCAGAGACTTTGGCCGGAATGTTACTTGCAATCAAAGGAGACTTCCCGAAGGAAAAGGAGCCGCTGGTCTATGGCCGTTGTCGATTCCTCGTACTTGATATTGTCGATCACCGAATCACCGGGGTTCGTGTGAAAATAATGCCCGAAAATCAAAATGTCTGATCGCCTGATACTGTTGACCGGTGTTTTCCTGTGTCTATGTTGTGGATGCACGTCCACCGATGACTCAGGACAGGGTCCGGCGACTGTGCCCCGTCCGACAGCGTATCCTCGCCTCGATCTGCCCGACACGACGACATCGGTTCTCTCCGACGGGCTACCGGTGGCGGTAAAGATCAGCAAGGCGGCCGAATATACGGTTACTCCTGCCGACAAAGAGCGTCCGGCGGGATTGACCGTTGACTACCCGAAGGCCACCGGTGCATCGGTTTATTATACATTCATACCCGTCAACAGCGGAAATATTGAAAAAGTGCTCGAGGCGCGTCGCGAACGGATAAGCCTCAACCTCAACGGAGCTCCCGCTCATACTACGCATGCTTTTGGCGACGGAATTGAAGCCGTCATTGTGACCGCTCAGACCGGTTCTCAGACTCCGGTTCAGTTACTGGCTGATGTCGACGGCCGCTGGGTGGTATCGGCCACAGCCTTTGTCCATGACGCATCGTCAGCTTTCAGCTACGATTCCATCCGTCCGCTATATGACCGTCTCACCGATGATCTGACATCGGCTCTCGGCCCTCTAACCGTAATCAGAAGTCGCCGATGAATGTCAGGGTCGCCATATCTCCCATCCATAGATCCAATGATCTCACACGTTCCGAAGCTGAACGGGAGGCCGTTGGTGTGGCTCTCGGACGATTGTTCCCCGACGGAGGTATGACGGTCGGGCACCGTTCCGACGGCTCGCCTTTCATCCCCGGGTCGGGAATGTGTATCTCGATAAGCCATTCGCTGACATACGTCGCCGTCGCTGTCGCCTCCGGATGTGTCGGAATCGATATCGAACAGCCGCGTCAACAACTCGAGAAGGTCGCTCCGCGCTTTCTGAGCGATCGCGAACAGATCGTGGCGGAATCCATACCTCTGGGACTTTTAAGGGCCTGGACGGCAAAAGAGGCCGTTTTTAAGGCCATTCGCGGACAAGGTGTGGATTTTGCCCGCGACATTACCCTCTCCGATGACTTTTCGTCGGCCTGTTTCAGAGACGGCCTGACTATTTTTCTCCATGTCTTTCCCGGGGTGGCAGACGACAATATGCTAACCGTCGCAACTACCACCGCCGCCGAAATAACTTTCCTATGAAATAAAAATCACTTTCAGCTATATGACTACCATTCCAAATTCCGACCGTCCCTCGGAACGCTCGGGAAAACATCTCAACCTTTTTCAGAGGATTCTGTTGAATAACAAATTCTCGTGGCTCGTCAACTCGCTTCTCATTCTTGTCATTGCCGCGA
Source organism: uncultured Bacteroides sp. (assembly GCA_964454925.1). GTDB lineage: Bacteria > Bacteroidota > Bacteroidia > Bacteroidales > Muribaculaceae > CAG-873. The sequence continues at coordinate 19,101 of CAYVXC010000001.1, read as the reverse complement.
CTATATATTTCATGTTGAAACCCAAGGAACAGGTGGTCGACTTGCCTACCGTTGAAGTGGCAACGGTCGACACCACCACGGTCAATATCTATGGCGAATATGTCGGACGCATACGCGCCCAGCAGTTTGTTGAAGTTCATGCCCGAGTCGAAGGCTATCTCGAAAGTATGCTGTTCAAGGAAGGTTCACACATTCTGAAAGGACAGACGCTCTTTATTATAGATCCGCGTGTCTATGAAGCGCGGGTTAACCGTGCCAAAGCTCAGCTTAACAAAGCCAAGGCTCAGGCCCTGAAAGCCGACCGGGACCTGAAGCGCATCCGTCCGCTCTATGAACAGAACGCGGCCTCTCAGCTCGACCTCGACAACGCGATTGCGGCCTCCGAGAGCGCCAATGCCGAAGTGACGGTTGCCCAGTCGGATCTCACACAGGCCGAACTTACACTTGGCTATACACGGGTTGTATCGCCCATTTCGGGCTATATTTCCGAGCGCGTGGCCGATATCGGAACCCTCGTCGGTCCCTCGACGGGCAAATCACTGCTCGCGACTGTAGTCAAGAGCGACACGGTCAGAATAGACTTTTCCATGACCGCCCTCGATTATCTCCGGAGCAAGGACCGCAATGTCAGTCTGGGCGAAAGCGAGGGTACGAACAAGTTGAAATCACATGTGACCATCACGCTCGCCGACGGTTCGGAATATCCCTACCGCGGTCTGGTCGATTTTGCGGATCCCCAGGTAGATCCCAAGACGGGAACGTTCTCGGTGAGGGCCGAAATGCCCAATCCCGAACGCCAGCTCCTCCCCGGGGAGTTCACCAAGGTGAAAGTTCTCCTCGACCGCCGTCAGCGTGCGGTTGAGGTCCCGAACAAGGCTTTGGTAATTGAGAAGGGCGGGGTGTATGTCTACGTTGTCCGTCCTGATAGTGTGGTCGAGAAACGTTTCATCGAAATCGGTCCCGAAACCGGAAATTCGGTCATTGTCGAGCGAGGCCTGGTCCCGGGCGAGAAGATTGTCACCGAGGGCTATCACAAACTATCCCACTCGATGAAGGTCAAACCCGTCGCCAAAACAGAGTCTGACAACGAATCGGAGGAATAAGACTATGAAAAAGAATTTCTTTCTCAGGCATCCGGTCTTCTCGATAGTCATTTCGGTGGTGATTTTCATCGTCGGTCTGATCGGTCTGAAGATGTTGCCTATTGACCAATATCCCGACATCGTGCCTCCGGTTGTACGTATCACGGCCTCTTATCCCGGCGCGGATGCTTCGACTGTCACCCAGGCTGTCGCTACCCCGATAGAACAGGAACTGAACGGCACCCCCGGAATGATCTACATGTCATCGACAAGTTCGAATTCAGGCGGTTTCTCGGCGCTCGTGACTTTCGATATCGACACTGACCCCGAGCTTGCGGCCGTCGATATTCAGAACCGGGTGAAGAAAGCCGAGTCCCGTCTGCCGGCCGAAGTCGTCCAGAACGGTATCTCGGTCGTCAAGGAAACCGCCAGCCGTCTGATGACGATTACCATTCAGTCAGACGACCCGAAATTTGACGAGGTTTATCTGAGTAACTATACGACTCTCAACGTTGTCGACCTTCTGAGACGTATTCCCGGCATCGGGAGCATTTCAAGTGTAGGCGGACGATACTACGCGATGCAGATCTGGGTTCAGCCTGATAAACTCGCCGATCTCGGAATTTCGGTACAGGACATTCAGAAAGCCCTGAAGGACCAGAACCGCGAGTCGGCAGCCGGTGCGCTCGGGCAGGCGCCTGCCACGGGAATTGATATAACAATGCCGATTATCGCCCACGGCCGTCTGTCGTCTGTAGCCGAATTTGAAGATATTGTCTTGCGTGCCAATTCCGACGGCTCGATTATCCGTCTTAAAGACGTTGCCCGCGTATCGCTCGAAGCTTCGAGCTATGCCACCGAGAGCGGAATCAACAAAGGAAATGCCGCGGTCCTCAACGTTTACATGCTTCCCGGCGCCAACGCTATGGAAGTAGCCGAGGAGGTGAAGAAAGAAATGGCCAACATTGCCAAAAACTTCCCCGAAGGAATGACATACGACATTCCTTTCGACATGACAACGTACATCTCCGAGTCGATCCACCATGTTTACCGGACCTTCTTCGAAGCGCTCCTGCTGGTGATTCTGGTGGTGTTCCTGTCGCTCCAGAACTGGCGGGCGGCTCTCATACCTGTCATCGCCGTACCTATTTCTCTCGTAGGTACATTCGGGGTTATGCTGATGTTCGGCTTCTCGTTGAATATGCTGACCCTCCTCGGTCTGATTCTTGCAATCGGAATTGTGGTGGACGATGCGATCGTTGTGGTCGAGAATGTCGACCGGGTCATGAATACAGAGCATCTGTCGCCGTTCGAAGCTACCGAAAAAGCCATGTCCAATCTCAGCAGTGCGCTGATTGCCATGTCGCTTGTCTTGTGTGCGGTGTTTGTGCCGGTGAGTTTCCTGCCGGGTATTGTCGGGCAGCTTTATCGTCAGTTCACGATCACAATCGCCGTCTCGGTGGTGATTTCGACTATCGTGGCCCTGACGCTGACACCGGTCATGTGCTCCAAACTGTTGAAGCCTGAGACGAAGAAAAAGAAAGCTAAGATATTCCGTCTCATAAATGACTGGTTGAGCCGTGGAAACAGTTTCTATGGCCGTGCGATCACCCGGACTCTCGGACATCCCCGGCGTATGTATGTGGCTTTTGCGTTGGCTCTTGTTTTCATCTATTTGATGAATAGCCTGATGCCACGCAGCTTTATGTCCCAGGAGGATCAGGGCTATTTCACTGTCGAACTTGAACTTCCCGAAGGTGCTACCATCGAGCGTACCCGCCAGGTCACCGATCGGGCGATGGATTATTTGCTCAACGATCCTGACGTTGAATTCGTCCTGAATGTGACCGGTTCGTCGCCTCGTGTCGGTACAAATCAGGCTCATGCCCAGCTCACGGTGATTCTGAAACCCTGGGAAGAAAGGACTTCCGGAGATATCGCCGAAGTCAGAAACCGGGTACGCCGCGAACTTGAGAAATATCCCGAAAGCAAGGTCTATATTTTCACCCCCGCTATCATTCCGGGCCTCGGAACCTCCGGCGGCTTCGAAATGGTCCTTGAAGCGCGTGGCGATGCAACCTATACCGATCTGCAGAACGCGGTCGATACTCTCCGGCACTATGCTTCGATGTCGCCGGCAATCTCGGACCTTTCGACATCGATGCAGAGCGATATTCCACAGCTATTCTTCGAAGTCGACCGCGACCGCGCCCAGATGCAGGATATTCCCGTGAGCGACATTTTCTCGACGATGAAAGCGTTCACCGGGTCCATCTATGTCAACGACTTCAATATGTATAACCGAATCTATCGCGTCTATATCCAGGCCGACGAGCCCTATCGTTCGAGCCGCGAGGATTTGAACCTGTTCTTTGTCAGAGGCAGCAAAGGCGCGATGGTGCCCATTTCCTCACTTGGGACCTCCCATTACACCACCGGCCCCGGTACGATAGGCCGGTTCAATATGTTCAACTCGGCCGTGGTGACCGGGGAAGCTAAGTCGGGACACAGCACAGGCGAAGCTATGGAGGCTCTCGAAACCATTGTCCGCGAGCATTTGCCCGAAAATATCGGAATCGAATGGAGTGGCTTGTCCTACCAGGAGAACCACGAGGGCGGCAATACAGGCGTTGTACTCGGGCTCGCTCTTCTCTTCGTGTTCCTTTTCCTGGCCGCCCAGTACGAGAGCTGGAGTGTGCCGATGGCTGTCATTCTGTCGCTGCCGATTGCCGGGGTGGGAGCCTATCTGGGAATCTGGATCTGTGGTCTCGAAAACAACGTTTATTTCCAGATCGGATTGGTAATGCTGATTGGTCTGGTAGCTAAAAATGCAATTATGATTGTCGAATTTGCAAAGGAAGAGGTCGAGAAGGGAGTCGACGCGGTCAGCGCGGCCCTCACGGCGGCGCGTCTCCGTTTCCGTCCGATCGTCATGACGTCTCTTGCCTTCATGCTCGGGCTTGTTCCGCTGCTCATAGCGACGGGACCCGGTTCGGCCGCCCGCCGCGACATAGGTACCGGCGTATTCTTCGGTATGCTCGTGGCCATCACCGTCGGCATCATCTTTGTGCCTTTCTTCTTCGTCGCAATCAATAAACTGACAAAAAAGAGAAAAAAATGAGAAGACATATTATTTTTGCCGGACTCATCCTCGCCGTAATCTGTTGCGCCTGTTCGGGAGTCAGGAATCTCCGTCAGCCCGAAACCTCCGTTCCGTCAGCTTTCACCCCGCGGATGGAACCTGATTCGGCATGTCTGGCCGATGTCGCCTGGTGGGAATTCTATTCCGACTCAACTTTGTGTCGTTTCATCAGGCGGACTCTTGAGAACAACCATGATCTTCTCACGGCGGCCGCCCGCATTCAGGAACTTAAAAGCCTGTATGGCGTCGATAAATCCAATATGATGCCGACGATCGGAGGGACAGTCTATGCCAACGACGAGACCAATGACTATTCGGGAACAGGCATAAAGCACGACAGGGAATTCGGTATCAAAATACCTATTTCCTGGGAAATCAACCTCCTGGGCTCTCTTTCGTGGGCCAGGAAACGCGGCGAAGCCAACTATCTTGCCTCGGCCGAGGACTACCGTGCAATGCAGGTTTCGCTGATCGCTCAGACCGCCGAAGCCTACGTAAGATTGGTTGCTCTCGAAAATGAACTCTCGATTGTTCGCCGGACAGTCGAATCGCGCAAGGAGTCATTGAGAATGGCAAAACTGAGATTCGAAGGCGGTCTTACGTCAGAAACCGTCTACCAGCAGGCGATGGTCGAGTACTCCACGGCGGCCTCGCTCATTCCGAGTCTCGAAAAACAGCTCACGGCTGCCCGCAATGCGCTCACACTCCTTATGGGCGAGTTTCCCGACGAGGAACTCACTTCGGGAAAACATCAGCTCGACCCGGTGAAAATCGAGCAGCTTCCTCTCGGGGTTCCTTCGACTCTACTTCAGAGGCGTCCTGACCTTCGTGCTTCCGAACTTCGCCTGAGAGCGGCGATGGCTAACGCCGGGTTTACATACGCCGAGCGTTTTCCGACTCTTCAATTAGGTTTTACACCCGGTTTTGAAAACAACGAGCTGAGCCGTTTTCTCCAATCGCCGTTCACATTCATCGTTGGTACGGTGGCGGGTCCCGTTTTTGATTTCGGACGCCGGAAGAAGAAATATGAGGCCGCTGTCGCCGCTTACGAGCAGTCACGGATACAATATGAGAAAAACATCATTCGGGCCTTCACCGAGGTTAATATGGCCATCAACGCCTATCAGGATGCACGCCGTACAGGTACTCTTAAACACAGTCTGCGCGAAGCTGCCGCCGAGTACGAACGTCTTGCGAATCTTCAGTACCGCGGTGGCTCTCTCAGCTATATAGACGTCCTTGATGCCCAACGCCGCTATTTCGACGCGCGGATTGACGTCAGCAACTCCATCCGCGATGAATACTTCGCTCTCATCGCCCTCTACAAAGCCCTTGGGGGTGGCTGGAACCTCCCGGAATAAGTAACCGCGAAGCCAAAAAATAACCGAGTGTGACACTGAGATATGCGTCACACTCGGTTATTTTAGTGAAAGACAGGTCAGAATCAGAGGGCGATCTGGCGGGCTACGTTGCCGGCGGCAACGATTACTACGCCGCGGCGTGCGGGAGCGAGGGTTTCGCCGGCCGCGCCTTTGGCGATTACGGCGCCGTTGATGTCATAGACAGTAACGGGTGTTCCTTCTTCGACACCGGTAACAGTGATTGTGCCGGCGCTTACAGCGATGTCAAACACACTGTCTGCAGTGATGGATACTACGTCACCTGTTCCGGCGGGAAGGAAGATGACTTCGCCGAGGCTGTCGTCATCGTTTTTGTGAACGATGCGTTTTTCGATTTCTTCAGCCGACTGGTCAGCACCGCCCCAGATATTACCCTGAGCATAGATAGTCGAGGTAGTGTTGTTATAGAGGTCGTAGGGAATCGAAGGATCGAAAGCTGTTGTCTGGCCTTCGGGAGCCTTGCCACAGTTACCGTTGTTACGCATTTCGTTGCGACCGGGGTTATATTCGACATCGGGGATATTGGTTTCGAGACAACCCATGTTGAGTTTGGCAGTCTTGATGACTGTCACACCCCAAAGACAACCTTCGATATAGTTGCCTTCGGCATATACATTGGCTATCAGGCTGGCGCTGCTTGAGCTGACGGTCAGGCCCGAACCACCGTTGTTGGCGTTGGATTCGTAGTGACAGTTGATGACGCGGTTGTTCAGGACACGGGCGTCACAATAGCCCATAACCTGAATACCATAGCGGCAGTCTGACATTTCGTTGTCTTCGATGACGACTTTGTTCGCGCCAAGCATAGCGAGCATATTCGAGAAAGAGATCGCACCGGCCATCAGACCTTGTCCGCCGATAATCTTGTTGTTGCGGATATATGTACCGCCATTGTCGCCCGAAGGACAAACATTGATATAAGGATAGTTGCGGCCTACGGTCGAACATTTTTCAAAAACGTTGTTTTCGATGGTGATACCGGCGGCTACGTTCGAGCCGTTACCGACGGCCGAGAACTGGGTGTTGAGGAAGTAGCAGTTGCGGACGACGTTGTTGATCGAAGCTGACGAGAACAGGACGGCATATTTGGCCAGCTCGCCGTTGCTTCCGACGAATGAACAGTTTTCGACAATAGCTCCCTGTTCGCTGCCAAGACTGATTCCGGCTTCTTCAAAACGGACGTGGCTAATGGTGCGGTCGGTGGCGTGCATCTGATAGATGTGGAAACCTTTACACTTGTTTCCGGCTTCGGTCGGACAGATCGTGGCGGTGTCGGTTACATCGAACTGAGTCTGACCATAAACGCGCACCAGAACAGCGGGACCCATGTTGACAACCGATTTGTTTTCGAGTTTGAAACCGGTGGTTCCTTTCAACTCGATGTCTTTGACCAGTGAATAGGTCAGATCGCCGGTTTTGGTAACGCCCGAACCTTCAATTTTCGAAAGATCTTCGAGAGTGTAGACTTTTCCGTCGTTGAGTTCGAAAACTTCATTTTTAGTAGCACCCCAAGCGTTCAATGTCAGGCCGAGGGCAAACAAAAGAGTAAATTTTTTCATTCAGTTATGGATTAAATTATTAATAAAAGATTGTTAGACGTCGCAAAATGTGAATTACCGCGCAAAGTTAGTATCTTTACCAAAAATAACCAAATAATGTGACTAATAAAAACAAAATGCCGTGCCAGATTTGCTTGACACGGCATTTTGTCAGTCTCTCAAAATCGGTTTAAACGAATAGGGAGATCAGGTCAAAGACCAATCCAATGGCACAACATAGAATAGAGAGATATTTCACGCTTTTTGAAACTTTTCCATCTCTCTTTTTGGTTGATGCGTAACGGATCACAGCACCCAAAAGAAATATAATTATACCGGCCCAAAAGAAAATATTACTCATCATTATGTAAGTGTTATGGCAAAGACAATTCCAAGAATCAAAAACCCCACCGCTGCTAAAATATAAAAGTATTTTTGAAACTTTTTACCGTATTGCGTATAATAAGCTTTGGCGGGCATATTAGGAGCGTTCTTCCTGTAACTTATCATTCCGCTCAGACAGCCGATTAGGGCAACAAGAACGCTTGCAAGAACAAGTCCCAACCCGAGATAAATAAAGAAATTCGTCATAATCAATATATAAAAAGTAAACGTAGTAATTGTGTGACAGAATTGTGCAATTTTAATATCTTAGCTTTATCTCCAGGACTCTAAATGTTCGCACCTATGATAACGTCTAATTGCACCAATTATGGATCTGATTAAGTTATAAGTCCATTTATGATAAGGAAATAGAGGCTTTCTTAGATACAAAGGTATAATCTTTCTTCAAATTTACCAAATATCCCGGTCTATAAAAACAAAATGCCGTGCCAAGCAAATTTGGCACGGCATTTTGATAGGCCTAAATTTTCAATCCTTAGAGGATTCGGTCAATAGTGCTCAGAAGGGGAAGTTGATACCGAAGTTGACAGAGGCGTTGGAGTTCAGGGGAACGCCCTGTTTGGCGAGTTTGCCGACAGTGTGGTCCATTCCCAGGAAGAGGTTGAAGCCTTTGGGGTGGAAGCTGAGGAGCCAGCCGAAAGCGGTACCGTAGGTTCCGACAGCAAAGTTGGCATCGGCCGAGAAAATTTTTGCCGGAGCGATGTTAGCCGACAGACGGGCTTCGGTCCAGGTGTATTCGCCGATGAAACGTGTCGAGCTGAGCAGACCGAATTTCAATTTTTTATAGACGGGGAGCGCATAGTCGACACCGACATTCAGAGTCGCGCCGGGAGAGACGGTGCGTGAGCCGCCGTCGCCCATGTCTTTCAGCTGATAGAGGTCGCCGAAGTTGTCGCGCAGGCGTTTCCATTCGTTCGAGAACGAGTTGGTTGCGTCGCCGTCGGCGTTGAAGGTGTAGGCGTCGGTGTTGACCGTCTGGACTCCGTCGGTCGAGGCGTGTTTGGTGTCGTTGTATGAGATCCAGCCGAGGTCGAGAACGCCGACCGAGAAATTGAACCCGTTCCAGGCATAGCTGGCACCTAGGTCAAAGGCCATACCGAATCCGTTCGGGCCGATGCTGCCGTCGCCGTCGAAATTGGCGCCCGACACATATTCGCGGTTCTGTTTGTTCATTTTGTGCTCGAATTCGAGTTTACCGAAGTTAGCATAGATGTCGCCGTCGGTGGTAGCCGTCCATTCGTTCTGGCCGAGAGTGAGGTCGGCCTGTTTGAAATCGGCATTGAGGGCTGCCATACCGATGAGGAACTTAACCGACGCACCGACGCGCAGACCGGGGACGGCCTTGATGTCGCGCGAGTGGTTAAGACCGAGTTCGGCATATCCGATTGCACGGGCGCGGAGATTGTCGATCTGATAGGTCTTGTTGGTCACTCCCTCTTTGGCAAGCTCGAAGAAGCTTTTGGGCACCTGGACATTCGCTTCGGCGCGCGCATTGATCGAAATGGTGTTGAAACCGCCCAACGCCTTGAAGCCGGCTGAAAGGACGTTCACGCGGACCGCCGTTCCGAGGCGGTTTTTGTCGTGGATCTTATCCATGACTTCGCTTGTCGAGATGTCGGGATTGGTGAACAGAACCGTGCGGCCGTTGAGGTCATAGAGGACGCTGTTGAGGTGGAGATTTCCGTTCACGCCTATATTAAGATTACCCAGGGCGGGCATCGAAACGAAGCCTTTGTCACCCCCAAAGGCGGGGTTAAGCTGATAGCGGTATGTATAACCTTCGAGGAAATATCCCGAGTTGGTGTTCTGAGCAGTCGCGGCGAGTGCTCCGGCGGCCATAAAGCCACCTAATATCATTGTGCGAAAAATACTTTTCATGTTTTGTATGACTTTATGGGGTTATCAGAGTTCTTTTTCATAATATCCGCTGACGGTGGCGCGGATGTTTTTCAGAGCGATGGTCTGATCGGGGCTAAGTGCTTCTTCAGATGAGCCGGCGTTCACAACGGCTTCGTAGATGACTCCGTCGAGATGTTTGATCGTCCCGTTGAGTTCGATCGTTACCGGCTGATCAACCGAGTTGGCTGCTATCGGTTCAAGAGTCTTGAGTTCGACGCCGGGAATCCGGTTACCTTCTTTGTCGATGGGATAGGCACGGAGTTCGGCCGAGACGGGACATGTATTCGTGACCGTGCAGGTCAGACTCAGGCGGGTGATGGTGATAGCGTCGACATCGTCGTCGTTCCAGCCGTCCTTGCGGTCGCTGTATACGATTGTCGAGCCCTGTTTGAGCGCGAGCGGAGCGATCAGGTGATAGGAACCTTTCACACCGTTGATCGACCGTCCCAGTTCGAAATCGGTGACTTCCTGGAGCGGAATCTGAGGCTCGTCGAGGTGAATGCCGATTGACTTGGGAAGACCTTTGACCGAAGCGTCGGCCGGCGACGAGAGAATCTGACCCAATCCGGTAAAGGGAACAAATGAGAATGAACCGCCGATGGGTAGGTCAACGAGGTTGTTTTTTGATGGAGCAAGATAGAAGCTGTAAGGACCCGTACCGCGGTTGTGACCGATTGTAAAGAACCCGTTGTCGAGAGAAAAGTCCTGAGCCGGTGCATCTTCGCGGATTGCGCTAAGAGTCAACCCTGTGCGACAATCAAGATTGTCAGCTCCTACCGGATTGGTAACATTCAAACAGATCTGGGGATTGGCCAGGTTGATGTTGGTTCCGTCGCCCGAGAGGAAGTCGGGTATGTCGGCCAGGCTGACGGGCGCGATGTCCATCCCGGCGAGTTTATACGAGATTCGGCCGCTGATAGCCTTGACAGTCAGGGGGCTGAGCGTGAAGCTTGCACGTAATTCGATGCCCGATGAGTAGTCAACGTTCGGGTTGATATTCAGGTCGGGAACGACCGTCAGACGTCCGCTTTTCAGCGTGATTTCGCTCTTGAGCGAGATGGTGCCGTTCTTGACCTCGGCTCCGTTGGCGGCGAAGTCGATGGCGGTCACGGTCATCGAGGTGTTGAACGAGTTGCCGTTGACACTGTGGAAAGGAATGGTCCAGAGACCCGAGGTGGCGTTGTAAGTGCCTATGGTAGGATCGGCGGTCATGCCTTTGGGCATAGCGATGACAAGGTCGGTGAATGCAATTTTTTCAGCCGCTCCATTTGTCTCAAGTTTGACAGCGAACGTCATCGGTTCGACCTTCGCGCTGTAGAGTGCGTCGATCGAGCTGTCGAGGGCTTTGTCTGAATACTCGAAAGTGTTGCCCATCTCGACGATGTCAAAAGTGAAACTCAGCTCGGGCGCTTTGGCGCGTCTCGATACCGGCTGACTACTCGACAGACTTAGAGTCTTTGTTACCGGTGAAAGAACGGGAGCGGCTGCTGACACGGTCTTGATGAAGATGGGTTCTGAATTGAAATCGCCCTCCTGGGTGAGCGCATAGATGCTCTTCCCGTCAATTACCATGGGCTGAATCTTGCTGTTAGCGTCAAAAGTGATGATGTCTTTCAAAAGCACATCGTCAATATTGACCGGGAGCGTCAGGTCTTTGACCTGAAGACGCGTAGTGGTGTCGATGTCCGACAGGTCATAGTTGTCATCGATACACGACGATACCAAAACCGCCAGCATAGGCACGGCGATGAATTGAATTTTCATACGATTAAATGGTTTATGATTGGTTTGAAAATATAATCAGAAAAGCGCTTACCGGTCAATGTTCCGTTGTTTTCTGTCTTAGCCGGTATTAATAAGGTGCAAAATTACGAAAAAATCCTTGCTCCCAAAAATCCACGCCGTCCCATTCCTTGTTTTACTGTCTAAAATTATTGCACAGTATCTCATATCTTCACTCTTCACTCTCCCCTAAATTCTGTCCTCCGGGCAATAAAAAGGCTTTTTCAGCGTTATTTGTTTGGTTAAGTAGCCCCAAACCATTTTGTAATATTTTCCAATCGAAGTGACCAATCATACAAACCAACCTATAAATCTGGTTTTTGCGACCAACAACGCCCACAAACTCGACGAAATCCGTCAGATTGTAGGCGACCGAATCAACATCCTTTCGCTCAACGACATCGGATGTAACGAGGACATCCCCGAGAACGAGCCGACTCTCGAAGGCAACGCCCTCACGAAAGCCCGGTGGGTGAAAGAACGCTATGGCTATGACTGTTTCGCCGACGACACCGGTCTCGAAGTCGACGCGCTTGGCGGCGAGCCGGGGGTCCGTTCAGCCCGTTATGCTCCGGGCGAGGGTCACGATGCGGCGGCTAATACGGCCCTCCTTCTCGCCAACCTCCGGGATGTCCCCGAGGGGGATCGCACGGCCCGGTTCAGGACCGCGATCGCGCTGATCATGAACGGCGAGGAACACCTTTTCGAGGGAGTTGTCGAGGGCGAAATCACCGCGACACCCCACGGAACGGCCGGATTCGGCTATGACCCGGTGTTCAGACCCGAAGGATGGACCTGCACTTTTGCCGAAGCTTCGCCCGAGGAAAAAAACAGGGTCAGTCACCGTGGGCGCGCCACTTCGCGTCTGCTTGACTTTTTAATGAATCGAATATAAAACATCTCCTCCTATATACTTGAATAATAATGATTAAAAGAAAACTGTTATACATTCTTGCCGTTCTGTTTGGTGTAATCGGAGCCACCGCACAGCAGTCGATCGGCGAATGGCATTTTTTTCCGCGTTTTCTGGGCACGGTCGATGACATAGTCGATACTCCCGACAAAGTCTATTACACGTCGGGCAAACGTCTGTTCTCGTTTGACAAGAACGACAACGAGACTTATACCTACTCGACCCAGAACAAACTCAACGACATCAATGTCACGCTCATCAAATATTCGCCCGAGCACAAATGTCTGGTCGTGGCCTACGACAACGGAAACATCGACCTTCTTTATGACGGGGGACGCACCGTAAATATGAGCGACATCAAGGATGCGTCGATTCTGACCGGAAAAGCCGTCCGCAGCATCAACTTCGACGGCCCGCGGGCTTACATGGCCACTGACTTCGGCTTCGTGACCTATGACCTCGGCCGTCACGAGGTCATCGAATCGGCCAACTTCGGTTTTCCGGTCGAGAGCATCGACCGCGTGGGCGATTTCCTTTTCATGTTCTACTCTCACAATGGTCAGAACCTCGTTTACGCTCCGTTCAACGCTCCCCACAATACCATCGACAAATTCACCTTCCTGGCCGGGATGCGTATGAACTGGCTGAAGGCTTTAGGCTCGGATCTCGTCTACGCCACCAACACCGGTGAACTGAGACGCATTATCTTTGCCAAAATGACCGGTGTCGAACGTCCGTCGGTGGTCAACAACGTGGCTATCGGGGTTGACGGCTCAAAAGGGCTCTATCCGGGCAAGGACGGCTACTACACCGTCACCAATGACCGGATTGTCCCTATCGGCGAAAACGCCGAGGTTGGCGAAGCCGTCATGCTTCCTTCTGTACTCGACGGACAGCTCGTTTCGACATGGAATGGCGCGAAGTCAGTCTGGGCTGCCGATGCTGACGGTGTGGCCAACTATGATATTTCAGGTGCAACACCGGTTGTACTTGCCGAAAAGTCAAAACCGGTCGGGGTGGCCACCGACGAAGTCTTTTTCCAGCATTGGGACGTGAATGGTAACCTGTGGACCTGCAATCTCGGTCCGACCCAGTTCAAAGCCGGCCGTAAGGGTGACTTTACCGATGTCATCCAGTCCGTGACCCGTCTTGTCGACGACCGTCCCGAAGACATGTCGCTGATGGAAGCATCCGTTATCGACTGGGCTTCGAACGATGCCCAGAAAAGAGGCAATCACAAGCGCCTTGTAGGTGGTGTCGCCGATTTTGCGATCGACCCGGTGAATCCCGAACGCTATTATCAGGCGGCCAATATCGAAGGTCTATATGTCATTGAGAACAACGAACAGATCCACGTTTTCAATCAGAACAATTCGCCCTTTATCGGAAACTGGGGCGCACGCGTCATGGCCGTCAGGATCGACCAGGACAACAATCTCTGGGTCGGATGTTTCAACGACGGGAAAAGTGATTATGCGTGGTATATCCTTCCGGCCGAGAAGCTTCGTGGAGATATAACCGCAGTCGCTTCTTCGGACTGGCGCCCGACCAAACTGACCGAATCGGCCGACAAGGATATGGGTCTGGTCATCTGCCGTAAATCTCCCGCTGTTTTCAGTTTCTCAAGTAAATGGGGAGAACCGCTCCGCGCCTTGAAGACCAACAACACTCTCGCCAATCCCAACGATGACCAGATGTTTGAGTTTAACGGCATTGTCGACCAGGATGCAAAACCCTATTCGCCCGACCGCTGGGTGTGTGGGGTCGAGGACAAGAAGGGCCGTGTCTGGTTCGGGACTACGATGGGTGTGGTCGAGATCACCAATCCCCGCGATCTCAGCAACACGACGCGTCTCAACCGAATAAAAGTACCCCGTAACGACGGCACCAATTATGCCGACTATCTCTGTGAAACCGATATTGTCTATGATATTGCGGTCGATGCTTCGAACCGCAAGTGGATCGCTACCGATGCGTCCGGCGTTTTCCTTGTGAGCGAGAACGGTGATAAGATTCTCGAAAACTTCACCAAAGACAACTCCCCGCTCCCCGATAACTGCGTGCTGTCGGTGTCGTGCGATCCCAATTCCAACAAAGTCTATTTCGGACTTCTTTCCGGACTCGTATCCTATAATTCAGACTCGTCGCCCTCAGCCGAGGATTTCAGCGAGGTCTATGCCTATCCCAATCCCGTCCGTCCCGATTATACGGGTTGGATCACCATTACCAACCTGATGGATAACTCGTTGGTCAAGATTGCCGATGCGGCCGGGCATGTGTTCCACCAGGGCCGTTCCGAAGGAGGCATGTACACCTGGGATGGTCTCGATAGCTCGGGCAACCGCGTCAAGTCGGGTGTTTACTTTGTTTATGCCAGCCAAAGCGGTGACGGTTCGTCATCGAAGGGAGCCGTGACTAAGATTGTCGTGGTGAACTAATAGGGAGGCCACGGCGTTGTTTTCTCAAAACGGATAATCAAAAAATGGCAAAATCTTCACTTAGATATTCAGACGAGACCGACCGGGCGTATGGGCTGACCGGTATGGCCATTTCACTTGTGCTGTGGGACGGCGAACCGATGCTTGCGGCTCTTTCGCTCGACAATGACCCCGGGGCCGGGGTTGAATTTACCCCTGCATTCGGTTTTTCAGGAAATCCCCGACTGACAGCTTCTCTCGCGTGGCGCGAACTGCTTAAGCAATATGAGCTGTCTGCCGCCATGATTATGGGAAATGCGATCTGTCGTTCTTATATAGGCAGTGCGCGGCCCCTCAGTTCGGCATCGACTGCTGCTCTCCGGGCTCTATTGCGCGACGAGGGCCGCGAGGTCTGTCAGCTTGACGACGACGAGATTGATTTGGTCTACAATAAGACCTATCGCTATCTCGACCGTGTCTTCACTCACAGCGGAGTGACCCAGATTGCCCGCGAATTTGCCGACACGCTCCGTCGCCGCCGCCGTCTGAGCGCCGCCGAGGTCTTCGAAAGCCTTGCCGCCCTCTCCCGTCTCTGAC
>CAYVXC010000001.1:1832-3826 GCA_964454925.1 uncultured Bacteroides sp. | reverse complement strand
TAAAGGAATAAGATAAAGGCCCGGATACTGCACGAAATGGCTGTATCCGGGCCTTTAGTTCTTATATGCCTTGCGGATTACCTGACGACAATCTTACAGGTGTGAATGCCGGTGGCACTTCTCAGTGTCAGGATGTAGATTCCGGCCGGCAGTTGTTTGATGTCGATTTCGTGAATATTGTTGCCGGTGACACATTCTAAATCGGAGTGGCCTATGCAGCGGCCGGAGGCAGTGAATATGTCCAAGGTGGCTGTCTGGTCCTTTTCGGAGTCAAAACGGACATAAAGAGATTCCCCTTCGACAACAGCGGAGAGAGGCTCGTTTGCGTTCGGCAATTTGATATCGACAACATCAGTATAGCCGGGATAATAGCAGACGATAGAACCTAAATCGAGGTTTGCCGACGGTTTGGCACTGCCTGTGAGATAACATGTGATGTGGTTTAGAGTCAGGGGATAGCGATGATACTCATACGGACCGTCTTCAGTAGCGAAAGCGACTGTGTGAAGAGTCTGTCCGGGTTCGGGTGTGTTAGTAATCGTGATGCGGCCACCCTGAGCATCATTGAAATTGAACGCCACGCTGGTCATGATTCCGTCTTTATCGGCAATCTGACACGACAGAGAGTCGGGGAGACCATAGAGGCGTGTTTTCGGTGAGATTCTGACGTATGAACCTCGTCCCGACGATAAATCGAAATTCATCATCAGACCTTTGTCCCATTGGGAACCTTCGGTTGTAGGTACGAGATTTTTCACGGCCGAAGTCTTAGAGATATCCGAAGAGGTCAGATCCATACAGTTCATGACGGTTTGACTGGGCTCGGCGATTTCAACGACGACATTGATATTCATAGTCAGCTCCTTGAATTGGGCGGAAACAGTTGCTGTTCCGTTCGATAGGCCCCGGAGAACCCCATCTTCAACCTCGACGATACCCTCGGGAGTGACCGACCATTCGAGAGATCCGGCATCGACTTCGACATCAAGACCGTTGGATTTTCCGATGATGCCACAAATCGGATGATAGCGGTCATCAATAAGCAACGTGTTGTAGGCCGGGGCAACCGACTGAATATCTTGTGTGTTAACTTCGAGAATGGCTTCCTTTCCTTCGCGGCGTGCGATGATCTTACCGTGGTCACATTTATCCGAGGCGTGGAAGACACCTTCATTGTCTACATAGCCGATTGAAGACGGAACACATTCAAATTCACATCCCTTCAGGTCGTCCACAAGAATTTCATTGAATTGGTTGAAGGCAATGACCCTCAAAGGTGTCCGCGAGATGATCATGGGTTCGACCGACTGAACCGAGAATGTCAGATGGTCAACGACACTGTCCTCGGGTGCAAGGCTGACGGCGAGGGCCGCGTCCTGAACGGGACGGATAGAGCCTCGGCCGGGTTTGTTTAACATCACCTCATCGATTACGATGGCAGCCGAACCACCGCTGTCGAAGTTCACGATGTCCCACGAACCGCGTTCGACCATCCAGGCACAAAGTTCTATACAGTCTACACCGACACTTTCGGCCGACATCTCGGTCGTAGCGATGTAAAGTTTCGTCTTGTCCTTTGACAGTCCGGCCATGACGCGCGATGACTTTTCATATTCGCGGCCGTTTTCGAAGTTGTTGAATTCACCTTCGTGGAGGACACCGTCGTGGACAATGCTGGGATAGCCGTGGAAGGCGTTCAGGATGTTTTTTGGCTTGATTCCCCAGCCCCAGTCGGTGAATTGCTGTGTGACCGTTATAGTGTCTTTGACGGCCACGTGTCCGTCGAGTGCATTGAGTTTGCCGTTTCTCAGATAGAGTACGTCGAGACTGCCGTCGCGCTCGGTCTGGATCGGGCTGTCGCTGATTGCGGTCACCTCACATCTGACGGGAGTCCCGTTGACGGTCCATTTGTCAAGCGGTTTGAGGGCGTAGTAACGGCCCTGTTCCGACAGAGTTTTCCCGTTCAGGCGGTTATACAGGACACAATCGCCCGA
>CAYVXC010000001.1:0-1732 GCA_964454925.1 uncultured Bacteroides sp. | reverse complement strand
ATTCTCCCGGTAGTGGGTCATCACGTCCCATCTGAGCGGATCGGGAACCTGATGGCGGCTCTGGACGTGTTCGACTTTGGCATATTCGTTCTGAAGATCAATTTCGACAAACCAGATAATGACAGGCTTGGAGGGATAGATGACCTTGGTGTACTTCATGCCCGGACCGATATAATGGTCGGCGACAACCTCGGCCGGACCCCAGTTGTATGTCAGGTCGACGGCTTTCACTGTCGGGGACATGAAAGTTAGCGCGGTTACCGCACATAAAGATTTAAGGAGCTTCATGGTTAAATGTGATAGAATGATTGGTTAGAAAAAATCGATTTATTTTGTCGGGATGACCGGCTGGGGTGCTTCGTCGGCACAGAGGACCATCAGAAGATTACCGGTGATCTGAGCACGCTGGACCGAGTCGAGACTTGCGATTTTATCGGCTTCGATTCGGTCAAGGGCTAACTTGACCATCGAGACCGCACCTTCAACAATTTTTTCGCGGGCCGAGATAATGGCGTCGGCCTGCTGGCGTTTCAGCATTACGGCGGCGATTTCGGGCGAGTAGGCCAGATAATTGATCCGGGCCTCGGTCACTTCGACACCAGCCATTGCAAGGCGCTGGTTGAGGGTCGTTCTGAGTTCGGTGTTCACGATGTCACCCCCGGCGCGCAGAGTGGGTTTGGTTCCGTCGGTCTGGCCTTCGGTGTCGTCGTAGGCATGCTCACCGGCTACTTCGCGGAGCGCCGCATCACTCTGAATAGCGACAAAATTCTGGAGCCCGCGGTGGTCCTGTATGTCAAAGACAGCCTTGTAGGTGTCCTCGATGCGCCACACGAGCACCATGCCTATCAGAATCGGGTTACCGACCAGATCATTGACCTTGATGGGCTGGATATCGAGGTTCGAAAGGCGGAGTGAGATTCTGATGCGTGACATCAGGGGATTCATCCAGAAGAAACCGGTTTCTTTGATTGTCCCGGAATATCGGCCGAAGAACATGGCAACGACGGCCTGGTTGGGTTCGAGAAGTACATATCCCTTGAGACTGAACACAGCCAGAAAAGCGGCGATGGCGCCCCAAAGGAAGTACAGAGTATTGGCTTCGGGCTCGGCGTTAGCGAAGAACCACGCGGCCAGTCCGGCCAGAGCCAGATTGACGAGCGCCATCAGGAAGCCGTTGATAATTAGCCCGGAATATTTTCTTTCCATAAGATTTTTGATTATTTTTTGGTTGAACGGGGACGAGAGCCCTCGCGACGGAGAACCATCGCCGAGCGTGCCGGGATGTAAAGTTTCAGCCATTCTACTCCGGCCGGTTTATAGAGCTCATCGGGTATAGTCAGATGTTCGACGGTTTTGTCAATGTTGCCGTAGCCGCCGAATTCAGGATCGTCGGTAGACAAAACGGTCGAGTATTTTCCGCCGGGTGCCAGGATTCCATAGCCGGTGAATGACTGAACAGGATTGAAGTTGAATACGAAAACGAGGTCCCCGCGCATGAACGCCAGAATCTGGTCATCGTCTTTCTCCCACAATTTACGGACCGGGAGGGCCTGGAAGTTGTAGACACTGCTCACGGTTTCGACCATTGCATTGTCAAAGTTGTTGAGGAACTGATATTTCAGGTCGGGATTGTCGACGAGATCCCACTGACGGCGAGCATATTTGTAGCTCCAGCCATTTCCTTCGCGCGGGAAGTCGATCCATTCGGGATGTCCGAATTCATTGCCCATGA